>JAHAYB010000137.1 GCA_018384835.1 Comamonas sp. | reverse complement strand
CTTCATGGCCTGTGAGGATGCCATTGCATGCTGACTCCTACCAAACAAGGGGGGAGGTTTTGCAGGATTTCCTATAGGCTCGACGCGACGACCGGTTGAATCCATCCTGACTGCGTTGATCGCTGTGGTGAATCACAGATTGGGGCTTGCGGGTAAAGAGGGCCATGTCCAACGCCGCAATAACCAGATCAGAGGTCATCTGCACGCCAAAGGCCCAGCCCACCACCTTGCGGCTGAAGACATCAGTGACCACAGCCAGAATAGAAACCCCTACCAGGTCGGCACGTAGGTTATGTCAGCCACCCAAAGATGGTTAATGTCGCTGGCGACAAACTGGCGCTCCACCAAGTCAGGTACAGGCATTTGGCGTGGGTTGCGTTCGGTGGTGACGCACCAGCCTCTCCTTCGGCTCACGCCGTACAGGTGGTTCTCGTGCATGAGACGGGCGATGCGTTTGCGGCTTGCCGTTATCTCCTTGTCTGCGAGTTCTGCCCGGATGCGGGCCAACACCACCTCCAGGTTGTAGTGCGCTACCTCGTAGCTTTTGCCATCCGCGGCAGCTGTTCGGTTTTACCGAACAACTGAAGCCTCGTGCAACTCGCCATCTTCAAAGATGTGTTTGATGTGCCACCAAAAAATAAACACCCACTGCCGCGCAACCCCACGGCTTCGCACCGATTGATGCAGTTTGCTATTCATGCCACTCGAATTTCATCACACCGTCTTTGCTGCGCATGAACACGGTATCGCGTGATGCTTTGCAGATCCACTCTTGCTTGGAGCCTTCGATTTCTACTTGGTCTCCAATGAGTGCATCTGGGGTGAACACTGCCGCCAAGGCGCAGGATGGAGCACGCACGGACTCATACTGAATCCATTGCACTCCCGCCTGGATAGCGGCCTCGGTAAGCTTATGCGTCCCACTGTAGTCCGTGGGATGCTTCCACAGGTGTGAAAGATCCACCCACGGGGCTTCCATTAAATTGATGGCTTGGCCACGCACAGTGGCTTGATAGAACGTGTGCTCTGTGACCAGTGCACCACCGCTGGTGAGCCCGGCACTGTCCAAAATGAAACGCATGCGCCAGTAAGCAATTTCAGAGCACGCACCCTGCAAGGTGGATGCGCCGTACCACAGTCCACTTTGCTGCCCTGGACGAAAACGCGAGCTGTGCTGGGGAAAGTAGCGAAATGGACTGAGCAAAAGGAAGTGTTTGGGGGTGTGCGTAGGCACTGCTGGAGGTTTGCTTTCTTCCAGCATCTGCTCCAGCAGGTCAAACTCTTCCAGAGAGTCCACCAGTTTCATGGATGCGGCAATATGCTGCGTCTCCACTCCACGCCAGGCCCCCTCCATACTGAGTTCAGTACGGTGGGTGTGCAGCCAATCTGGATGCCAGCTTTCTGCTCTCATGATGCAGCGCGCATACCGTCTAGGTAGGCAAGGGTGCGTACCAGGCCGTCGGCTTTGCGTATCAGTTGGTTAGGCTGGCCAACGAGTGCTTTGTTGTAGCTGCTCATCCATGCCTTGCGCTTGCCTTCATCGCCCCCCACGAGTGGATCTAGCGAGCGGAACACGCGAATCAGCATCAAAGCCAGCTCGCCTTCCTTTGACGAAGGATCAATGGTGCGAGCGTGGCTGTTAAAGCGAGAAATAGTCGCTTCACTCACACCAATCACTGCAGCCAAATCTGCATGGTTCAATCCCAATTGTTCAGCAGCACTCAATGTGGCTTTGGCCAAGACGGCTGAGCGCTCTGGAGTGGGACGTAGTTGGGCGGTCATGTGACTTCTCCTCAGGTAGAAGCAGTGGATTGCAAGGGGTGCCATTCGCCTTGTCTGTGATTGAAGCACATGATACTGAGGAAAGCGCAGTCGCACTTCAATTTGAAATTAAATTGAATATTTATTTCAAATAGCGCAGTGCACGGAGCACAGTAGCTGCTCTATTGCACTGGAAAGGCCAGCCGGACATCGCTGGGTAATTTCTGCATGCAGACAGCAAACAACGGACTGTGCAGCCAATGGGCGAGCCAGGCTTGCACATGGCTTAGCGGCAAGCTGTCAAACCAAGTCGGATCTACAGCTGCAAACTGCCTCACGAACGGAAAAATTCCAAAATCTGCTGCACAAGGCTGCTCACCACCGAGAAATGGCTGTTCTGCCAGGCGATGTTCCAGAGGTTCCAGCAGCACCGACACCGCTTGGCCGCGTTGGTAGATTCTTTGGTCTACGACACCAGCTTCAGTACGGCCTGGTTCAGCAAAGCGTTCAGGATATTTGTACCTATCCAAGTGCGATTTGAACAGCCCATCGTTGCAGCGCAACAAGGCCGTGTTGTCTGGGGTTTGTGCTCTTATCCACCAGCCAAGGACATCCGGAATGTTTGGGTCCTGGGTCAATGCCCACTGGACGATGTCCCAGCTTTGTTCCAATACTTGGCCACTGTCCAGAACTAAAACCGGAACCGTCCCCTTGGGAGAAACAGCCAGCATCGATGCCGGTTTGTTGCGCAAAATGATTTCATGCGCATCAAAGCGCAAGTTGGCCACCAGCAAGGCCATGCGAGCTCGGATGGCGTACGGGCAGCGTCGATACGTGTACAGCAAAAGTGAGGGTTGGGGTTTCATCCGAAATCTGCCAGCGTGCAGCGCAAGTGTCAGTACAGCCAGGGTATCAGACGCACCCGCACCTGTTTCACAATCGTCCATATGATCGCCCGGGATGCGACATCTAAAGAATGAAACCAAGTGCCCCCATTCAGCATCAGTCCTTCTTGGCAACACGTGTACGAGTCAAAGAATGAACTCGCCCATTTTTGCATCATCTCACGACGCTTCTCCAGCATGTCGCCTCGCCGGTAAGCTGCTTCTACCTTGTTGCTGACCACGTGTGCCAGCGCCATCTCAGCCATTTCCTG
>JAHAYB010000125.1 GCA_018384835.1 Comamonas sp. | reverse complement strand
GGCCTGCCCGCCTTGCGCAATCAGCAAGGTGGGGAAGGTTTCCAGCTCTAAATCGCCCAGTAGTGGCGCATCGTCTTCCACATCCAGCCAGACAAAATGCCACTGGGCAAAATGTTGGCGCTGTAGCGCCTCAAACCCAGCACGGTACTGGCGACAGACACCGCACCACTGGGCGCACAGGCACACGACAAACCACGTATCCGCATCACCTAGGATACCAGCATCGCTAGAAGCAGGGGGACGATGGCCGCTCATGCAGGTGCAGCGCCTTTGCTTTGCCTTGCCGCCTCTTAGCCTTGCTGAGGGCGTTTGCCAGGGTTTTTCTTGTTGCGGATGTGCGCACCACGCTCCAGGCTAGAGCGCTGACCACGGCCACCAGTGGGCACGCTAAAGCCATTGGGGGGAACGGGACGGGGGGTGCGCTTGCGGTCGGCTTCGGTAACGATTTTGTTGCCCATGAGGTAACTCCTGAATATAAGACAATGGTTGGAAAAAACCTGCCATTCTTTCACATCTGCTGCGGTTATGGTGCTAAGGGGCTAAAAATTATCTGAATAAGTCAGCGCTGTCTGCTTGAATCCGTACTAATCCGCACCAGCACCCGCCCCATAGGGCACAAAACTGCTCTCATGGGTATTGACGCGCAAGGGCTTGCCCGTAAACGGAAACGCCCGCTGCGGGCAGGCGCTGCGCTCGCACACCTTGCAGCCCATGCCAATGGGGGTGGCGGCCTCTAGGTTGCGCAAATCCAGCCCCTTGGAATACACCAGACGCGGGGCGTGCTGCACGTCACAGCCTAGGCCGATGGCAAACGTCTTGCCCGGCTGCCCCCAGCCGCCGCCGGGGTGGCTGATGCGCCGCGCCACCCAAAGGTACACCCGCCCGTCCGGCATACTGGCGAGCTGCGGCAGGATGCGCCCCGGCTGGGCAAAGGCTTCGTACACATTCCACAGCGGGCAAGAGCCGCCTGTTTTAGAAAAGTGAAAATGCGTAGCCGACTGGCGCTTGCTGATATTGCCTGCCCTATCCACCCGAATAAAAAAGAAGGGCACACCCGGTGCATCCGCCCGCTGCAAGGTCGATAGGCGGTGGCACACCATCTCAAAACCTACGCCAAAACGCTGGCCTAATAACTCGATGTCATAACCCAGTTTTTCGGCGGCCTGCCAGAACTGGCGGTAAGGCAGTATCAACGCTCCGGCCACATAGTTGCCCAGGCCGATGGTGGCCAGGCGGCGTGTGGCCTCGTCCTGCCAGTGGTGGCTGGCCAGAAGCTGCTGCATCTGCGGCTGCAATTCCAGCAACGCCAGTTGTGTGCCCAGTTGAAAGACCAACTGGCTGCCCTGCAAATGCGCGGCCAGGTGCAGGCTGCGGCTAGCGGCATCAAAGCGGCGCAGGGGGGCATTTTCTTCTTCAGCACGCAGCACAAACACGCCGTGCTGGCTGCGCAGGTGCTGGGTCAGCCACTCGTGCAAAGGCCCGCCTTGCGCCTGGGCTTGCTGTGCCAAGGCTTCGCCAGCGCGGTCCAACACATCGAAGTAATTGCGGTGGGCAAAGAAAAAATCACGCACCGCCTCAAACGGCATTTGCGCGTGGGGTAGCGCCTCATCAACCAGCGCTTGGCTGCTATCGTCCATGCCAACGCGGCTTAGGCGATCGGCCAGGGTGTGCAGGCGCTGGGTATCTTGCTGGTGGCGGCGGTGCATGGCCAGCAGCGCTTGCGAGAGCTTGGGCAGCTTGGCCGCCAGTTCGCGCAATTCCGCCTGGGGCACATGAGGCAGGTCAGGAATGGCGGCCACCGCATCCGACAACTGCGCCAGCAGCCGCGCCTGCTCATCCTCGGAAAACTGCTGGATGTCCACCCCCAGCACCCGGTGTACCTTGAGCAGCACCGACACCGTAAAGGGGCGCTGGTCTTGCTCCAACTGGTTGAGATAACTGGGCGAAATACCCAAGGCTTGCGCCAGCGCTACCTGCGTCATACCGCGCTCTTGGCGCAGCGAGCGCAGACGCACGCCCATGAAGATTTTTGACATGGTTTTTAACCTTAGAACAGCGAAGAAGGTATTTGCTTTTAGGCAAATCTTCGCAAAATTTGCAAATTACTGACTTGTAATTTACTCTGTTTCGCATCTTCAGGTCTTCTACAAGAGGCAAGTTTTGCGTAAATTGCAAAACCAGTCTTTGCTTTGTCCTCAAAAGAGTCTTTTGCCATGAACCCCAATACCTATCGCAAAACCCTGCCCGGCTCCACGGCGCAGTACTTTGATACCCGCGCAGCGGTGGATTCCATTGAGCCTGGCGCTTACGCCAAGCTGCCCTACACCAGCCGCATCTTGGCCGAGCAACTGGTGCGCCGCTGCGACCCGGCGGCGCTGGCTGATTCGCTCAAACAGCTCATCTACCGCAAGCGCGATTTGGATTTCCCCTGGTATCCCGCCCGTGTGGTGTGCCACGACATTCTGGGGCAGACGGCGCTGGTGGATTTGGCCGGTCTGCGCGATGCCATTGCCGACCAAGGCGGCGACCCTGCCCAAGTCAACCCCGTTGTGCCTACCCAACTGATTGTTGACCACTCGCTGGCCGTGGAATACGCCGGTTTTGACCCCGATGCCTTCGAGAAAAACCGCGAGGTGGAAGAGCGCCGCAACGCCGACCGCTTCCACTTTATCGACTGGTGCAAAACGGCGTTTGAAAACGTCGATGTGATTCCCGCTGGCAACGGCATCATGCACCAGATCAATCTGGAAAAAATGAGCCCCGTCATCCAGCTGCG
>JAHAYB010000110.1 GCA_018384835.1 Comamonas sp. | reverse complement strand
TGCGCGTTTTTCTGCGCTGGCGGTTAAAAATATTTTTAGCGGTGCGTGCGGAAAAACCACAGTGCCCATATCGCGCCCATCGGCGACCAGGCCGGGCAGGCAGGCAAAGTCGCGCTGCAATTGCAGCAATGCCTGGCGCACCGCTGGGTAGGCAGACACTTTGGAGGCATCCATACCCGCCTGTTCGGTGCGAATGGCCAGGCTCATGTCCTCGCCACCCAATAGCACTTGCTGCTCGGGGGTGAAACGGATATCCAAGCCAGCTACCAAATCAGCCATTTGCGCTGCGCCCTCTTCTTCCAAAGACAAGCCCGCCCGCCGCGCTGCCAAGCCAGTAATGCGGTACAGCGCCCCAGAATCAAGCAGGGCAAAGCCTAGGCGCTCGGCCACGATGGCGGCCACTGTGCCCTTGCCCGAGGCGGTTGTGCCATCAATGCAAATCACTGGCGCTGGGGCGCTGGGCTGTACGACGGTGAACAGGGTTTCAAAATAGTCTGGGAAGGTTTTGGCCACGCATTGGGGGTCTTCAATGCGCACCGGCAGATTCGCAGGATTAAAGGCGGCCAGAGAGAAGCACATCGCCACGCGGTGGTCGTCATAGGTGTGGATGCTGGCGGCTTGCCAATCGCGCACGCTGGCCGGTGGGGTGATGCAGATGCTGTCAGCCTCTTCTTGCACAGTTGCGCCCAGTTTGCGCAATTCGGCGGCCATGGCGGCGATGCGGTCGGTTTCCTTCACGCGCCAACTGGCGATATTGCGCAGCGTGGTTGTGCCCTCGGCGTAGAGCGCCATCACGGCCAGCGTCATGGCGGCATCCGGGATATGGTTGCAGTCCATATCAATCGCTTTAAGCGGCCAGCTACCACGCTGGATATGCAGCCAGTTGGCACCGCCGCTAACGTTTGCACCCATGGCTCGCGCCGCTTCAACAAAGCGGATATCGCCCTGAATCGCATCCAGCCCCACGCCTTGTACGCGCACCCCCTCAGTGCTGGAAGCAATCGCACCCAAAGCAATGAAGTAGCTGGCAGAAGAGGCGTCGGCCTCCACATGAATGCTGCCCGGCGATTGATAGCGGCTGCCCGCTGCAATTACAAAGCGCTGCCAGCCTTGGTTTTCTACGCTGATGCCAAAGCGTGCTAGCAGCTCCAAGGTAATGTGGATATAGGGCTTGGAAATCAGCTCGCCCACCACTTCGACGGTGATGGGGCGCTCTTGCGCCAGCAGCGGTAAAGCCATCAGCAGCGAAGTCAGAAACTGGCTGGAGACATCGCCGCGCACTTGAATGGGCTTGTCCTGCAATTGGCTGAAGTCGGGCTGACCGATTTTTAGGGGTGGATAGCCTGGGTTGCCCAGGTAATCAATACGGCAACCGAGCTGGCGCAGGGCATCGACCAAATCGCCAATCGGGCGCTCGTACATGCGGGGGATGCCGGTCATCTCAAAGCTGCCACCCAGCACGGCCAGCGCGGCAGTCAGGGGGCGCATGGCGGTTCCGGCATTGCCCAGAAATAGCGTAGCAGCAGCATCAGCCGCCAGCTTGCCACCCAGGCCGGTGATGTGCAGTGGCTGGCCGGGCACCAGCGTTTCAGGCTCCATGTGGCAGCCTAGGGTACGCAGCGAGGCCAGCATGACGCGGGTGTCATCCGAATCCAGCAGGTCGTGGATGGTAGTGCGCCCCTGGCTTAAAGCGGCAAGCAGCAGCACGCGGTTAGAGATGCTTTTGGAGCCGGGCAATTGCACCGTGCCACCCGCGCTGGCAAGGTGGGGCAGGTCTAAAAAATCAGTGGTGTACATCGTGACAAGACTAAGCCATTGGGGCTTTAGGCCGTAGAGGGGCTGAAAAACTGGCTGCGGGCGGCGCTGGCATGCTCAATCATGGTTTCCAACTGCTCATCATTACCGGCTTGCAAGGCGGTTTCAAAAGCTTGCAAGGCTTGGCGATAGTGCTGCAACTGCCCAATCACCTCTTGGCGGTTGGCCAGCAAAATATCGCGCCAGATTTTGGGGTCGCTGCCGGCAATGCGGGTGAAGTCACGCAACCCGGGGCCGGCCATGTGCAAATAGTCTGCGCCATGGGCTTGGGAGGTGAGGCTGTGCATCATCGCAAAGGCCAGCAAGTGCGGCAGGTGGCTGACGGCGGCAAATGCCGTGTCGTGCGCCTGGGCGCTCATGCGGTGGACTTGGCAGCCCAGCGCCGTCCACAGTTGCTGGGCACGCTCTAGTGGCACGGCTTGCCCCTCTTCTCCTTCTAGGGGGGTGAGTACGACTTTTGCGCCCTGGTAGAGGTCAGCATCGGCATAGGCCACCCCTGCTAGTTCTTTGCCTGTAATGGGGTGCGCGGGTACAAAGCTGGCTAGCTCTTTGCCCAAAGCGCGGCGGGCGGCTTGCACCACATCGGTTTTGGTGGAGCCAACGTCCATCACCAGCATGTCAGGGGTAATCAGGTGTTTGATGGATTTGAGCGTGGCCTCGGTAGCTGCCACCGGCACGGCCAGCAGTACCAAATCAGAACCCGCAGCAGCCAACAGCGCCGAGGGGGCAATGCTGTCAATCACCCCCATTTGCAAGGCTTGCTCGGTGGTGGTGGACGAGGGGCTATAGCCCACCACGCGCTGCACCAGCCCCGCTTTTTTCATGGCCAGGGCGAAAGAGCCGCCCATCAAGCCACAACCAATCAACCCTAGCTGCTCAAACATGCTTGCCCTTTGTGTTGTTGTGTGTGAATACCCATGCCTCTTTTTCAAGCCTTGGCCAGGGGGTAGGCACCCAGCACTTTGTAGAAGGCGCACAGGGTTTGCAGCTCTTGCAGCGCGGCGGCCACATGGGGTTGCTGGGGGTGGCCTTCGATGTCGATGTAGAAGTAATACTCCCACTCGCCGGTACGTGCTGGGCGCGATTCAAAGCGCGTCATGGAAACACCGTGCTGCTTGAGCGGAGCCAGCAAGTCATACACCGCGCCGGGGCGGTTGGGCACGGAAATAATCAGGCTGGTGCAATCCTTGCCACTGGGTGCGGGCATGGGCAAGGTATCAGGCAGACAGATGATGGCAAAGCGTGTGCGGTTGTACGCCTGGTCTTGAATGGCGTGGCTAACGATATGCAGACCAAACTGCTGCGCCGCACGTTCGCCCGCAATGGCCGCCCAACTGGGGTTGATGGCGGCCAGACGCGCACCTTCGGCATTGCTTTCTACGGGGCGGCGCTCGGCATGGGGCAGGTGCTTGGCTAGCCAGGCTTGGCATTGCGCCAGCGCTTGGGGGTGGGCGGCTACCACGTCAATATCCTGCAAGCTGTCGCTGGCGTGCAGCAGGTTGTGGCGCACTAGCAGGCTGACCTCGCCCACGATGTGGCAAGGCGTGTGCAACAGCATATCCAGCGAGCGGGTAACGACCCCTTCGGTCGAGTTTTCTATGCCCACCACGCCATATTGGGCGCTACCAGCGGCGGTGGCATGGAACACCTCGTCAAAATTGTTGCAGTACAAAAAGTCTGCCGCACCGCCAAAGTATTCAATCGCGGCTTGCTCGCAAAAAGTGCCCGCTGGCCCCAGCACGGCGACACGCTGGGGCGATTCCAGCGCCAGGCAGGCGGACATAATTTCCCGCCACACAGCGGCTACATGCTCACCCTTGAGCGGGCCGGGGTTGTTGGCCTTGATTTTTTCAATCACCTGCGCCACGCGGTCGGGACGGAAAAAGGCCGAGCCTTCGCGCTTCTTGACCTCGCCCACCTGCTCGGCCACTTTGGCGCGGTCGTTGAGCAGTTGCAGCAGTTGGCGGTCCAGGCGGTCAATCTCATCGCGCAGTTGCGCCAAAGCGGGTGTGGCTTGGGGCTGGGGGGCTTGGCTCATGGTGGGGCTTGTCTCTTTCTCTAAGTCAGTCAGCAATCAGGGGCGGGAGCGGTGCGTTTATGCGCTATGGCGCTCAAAGTCCTGCATATAGGCTATCAGGGCGCGTACACCTTCAATCGGCATGGCGTTGTAGATGCTGGCACGCATTCCGCCCACCGATTTATGGCCTTTGAGTTGGAGCAGCCCGCGCTCTTTGGCACCAGCGAGGAAAGCATCATTGCGGCTGTCGTCGCGCAGCAGGAAGGGAATGTTCATGCGCGAGCGCCAAGCCTTATCAACCTTGTTCAGGTAGAGCTGGGAGCCGTCAATATAGTCATACAGCAACTGCGCTTTAGCGATATTGCGCGCTTCGATGGCGGCAATACCGCTTAAATCACCCTCGCGCTGGCGCTTGAGCCACTGGAAGGTCAGCCCGGCCATGTAAATACCCCAAGTGGGCGGGGTGTTGAACATGGATTGGTTATCAGCCACGGTTTTGAGGTCAAAGGCGCTGGGGGTGATAGGCAATGCCTGCCCCAGCAAATCCTCGCGCACCACCACCAAGGTGACACCGGCAGGGCCAATATTCTTCTGCGCCCCGCCATAGGCTACGGCGACACGGCTCCAATCCACGGGGCGCGAGGCCACGTGGGAGGAGAAGTCAATCACCAAAGGTGCGTCACAGCCCAGGCTTTGCAGGTCGGGCAGCGCTTGAAACTCCACGCCATGGATGGTTTCATTGCTGCACAGGTGGACATAAGCCGCTTTGCCTGAAAGCTGCCAGTCCTGCGCGGCGGGCAGGGTGGTGAAGTTGGATTCCTTGCCGCTGGCGGCCAGGTGAGCGCTGGCGTATTTGCCAGCCTCTTGGTAGCTTTTCTGGCTCCAGCCGCCGCTGACGATGCAATCGACCACGCCACCACGCGCCAAGTTCATGGGCAGGATGGCATTCATGGCAATTGCCCCGCCCTGCATAAACAAAATTTTGAACTGGGGCGGAATCGCCAACAGCTCACGCAAGTCGCTTTCTGCTTGCTCGTAGATGCTGATGAACTCCTTGCCACGGTGGCTCATCTCCATCACGCCCATGCCGCAGCCTTGCCAGTTGAGCATGTCGGCAGCAGCTTGTTGCAGCACTTCTTCAGGAATGGCGGCGGGGCCGGCAGAAAAGTTAAAGGGGCGGTTCAGGGTGGTCATGGGGGAAGCCTTGGAAAACATCAATCGTTGGTAGCGGGGGCGTTGTCAGTAGCGGCAATGTCTGTTGAGCTGGTGGAGTCGCCGCCCTCTTCGCCGCTGGCATCGTCTTCGGTGGTGGCGGCATCGTTTTCAGCAATGCGCTGCAAGCCACTGAGCTGTGCCCCTGCATCCAGGTTGATGAGGGTTACGCCCTGGGTGGCACGTCCCATTTCGCGGATTTCGGCCACGCGGGTGCGTACCAGCACGCCGGTGTCGGTAATCAGCATGATTTCATCATCAGCATGTACCAGGGTTGCGCCGATGACTTTGCCATTGCGCTCCGATTGCTGGATGGCAATCATGCCCTTGGTGCCGCGCCCGTGGCGGGTGTATTCGCTGATGTGGGTACGCTTGCCGTAGCCGTTTTCGGTGGCGGTCAGCACGCTTTGCGCGGTGTTTTCGGCGCTGTCATCATCTGCATTGGCTACCAGCATGGCAATCACGCTTTGGCCTTCTTCGATATTCATGCCGCGCACGCCACGGGCATTGCGGCCCATGGGGCGGACATCGTTTTCGTCAAAGCGCACGGCTTTACCGCCATCGCTGAACAGCATGACATCGTGCGCACCATCGGTTAGCGCTGCGCCAATCAGGAAGTCGCCCTCGTCCAGACCAACGGCGATGATGCCGACCTTGCGTGGGTTGGAAAATTCAGACAGCGCCGTTTTCTTCACCGTGCCCATGCTGGTGGCCATAAACACATAGTGGTCGTCGGGGAAGGTGCGCATCTCGCCCGTGAGCGGCAGCACGACGTTGATTTTTTCGCCCTCTTGCAGCGGGAACATATTGACGATGGGCCGCCCGCGTGAGCCGCGTGAACCGGATGGCACCTCCCACACCTTGAGCCAGTACAGCCGCCCACGGTTGGAGAAGCACAAAATCCAGTCGTGCGTGTTGGCGATAAAGAGCTGGTCAATCCAATCGTCTTCCTTAGTGGCCGTAGCCTGCTTGCCGCGCCCGCCGCGTTTTTGGGCGCGGTATTCGGACAGGGGCTGGCTCTTGATATAGCCGGTATGCGAGAGCGTCACCACCATGTCGGTGGGGGTGATGAGGTCTTCAGTGGAAAGGTCTTGGGCGCTGTATTCAATTTCGCTGCGGCGTGCGCCCAGCTTGGTCTGGCCAAATTCGGCTTTGAGCGCCAGCAGCTCGTCGCCAATGATGGTAGAGACGCGCTCGGGCTTGGCCAGGATGTCTAGCAAATCCTCAATCACGGCCATGATGTCTTTGTACTCGGCCACGATTTTGTCCTGCTCCAGCCCGGTCAGGCGTTGCAGGCGCATTTGCAAAATCTCGCTAGCCTGGGTGTCGGACAGGCGGTACAGACCATCGGCCTGCATACCGTAATCGCGCTCCAGCCCTTCGGGGCGGTAGTCGTCGGCGTTGACGCTAGCGCCATCTTCACGGGTGCGGGTGAGCATGTCGCGCACCAGGGCGCTGTCCCAGGATTTTTCCATCAGCGCAGCCTTGGCGACGGGCGGCGTGGGTGCATTGCGGATGATGGCGATGAAGTCATCAATATTGGCCAGCGCCACGGCCAGCCCTTCCAGCACATGGCCGCGCTCGCGGGCTTTGCGCAGCTCAAACACGGTGCGGCGCGTAACCACTTCGCGGCGGTGCTGCAAAAAGACGCTGATGAGGTCTTTCAAGTTGCACAGGCGGGGCTGGCCATCAATCAGCGCCACCATATTCATGCCAAAGGTATCTTGCAACTGCGTTTGCTTGTAGAGGTTGTTGAGCACCACCTCGGGCACTTCGCCGCGCTTAAGCTCAATCACCAGGCGCATACCGGACTTGTCGGACTCGTCCTGAATATGGCTAATGCCTTCGATTTTTTTCTCGTTGACCAGCTCGGCCATGCGCTCTTGCAGCGTCTTTTTGTTCACTTGGTAGGGCAGCTCATCAACGATGATGGCTTGGCGCTGACCACGGTCAATATCTTCAAAATGCACTTTGGCGCGCATCACCACACGGCCACGGCCTGTGCGGTAGCCATCCTTTACGCCCTGAATGCCGTAGATGATGCCGGCGGTCGGGAAGTCCGGGGCGGGGATGATTTCCATCAAATCATCAATGCTGGCTTCGGGCTGGTGCAGCAAGTGCAAGCAGGCATCTACCACTTCATTCAAGTTGTGTGGCGGGATGTTGGTGGCCATACCCACCGCAATCCCAGCGCTGCCGTTAACCAGCAGGCTAGGTAGGCGGGTGGGGAGCACTAAAGGCTCT
>JAHAYB010000069.1 GCA_018384835.1 Comamonas sp. | reverse complement strand
TTCAAGAAACCCAGCGCCTGACCCAAGCGCCGGTCAACATCAACCTGTTGTGCCACGCCAGCAGCCATTGCCCGCCAGAAGCAGAGCAGGCATGGCTGCGGTACTTGGCTCCTGACTTTCTCAAACTCCAAGCCACCCCGCCTCAGACGCTAGACATCTACCCCAGCGCGATTGGCAACCAGGCTCTGCAAGCCATGGTACTAGCCCAGCGCCCCCAAGTGGTGAGCTTTCATTTTGGGCTGCCTGAGCAAAGCTTTATCCAGGCGCTAAAGAAGGCTGGCTGCCTCACCATGGCAACCGCCACTTGCCTGGAAGAAGCCCTGCAAATCGAACAAGCGGGCATTGATGTGCTGGTTGCCCAGGGCGTGGAAGCTGGCGGCCACCGTGGGGTATTCCAGCCCGAGCGAGACCAGTACATGGGCACTTTTGCCTTGGTGCAACTGCTGGCACGCTATACCCGCCTGCCCGTGGTGGCAGCCGGCGGCATCATGAATGGGGCGGGCATTGCCGCTGCACTGCAACTGGGCGCTTGCGCCGTGCAAATGGGCACGGCCTTTGTGCCCTGCCCCGAGTCCCTGGCCAGCCCGGCCTATCGCGCTGCTCTGGCCAGCCCCCAGGCGATGCAGACGCGCATTACCAGCGCCGTCTCAGGCCGCCCGGCACGCGGCATTGCGGGGCGTATGTACGAGCTGGGCGACCGCTACGACCAAGCCCTGCCGCCCTACCCCTGGCCTTACTCTGCGAATAAGGCATTGCAAAAAGCCGCCGAAGCCCAGCAGCAAATGGGCTATGCGCCCTACTGGGCAGGCCAAGGCGCAGCCCTGGCACGCAGCCTGCCAGCGGCAGAGCTGGTGAAAACCTTGGTAGAAGAATGGTTCGATGCCCGCGAAGCGTGGAACCTAAGCAGCAGACCCAAGGTGCTCTAGCCCCTGCCGCCAGCACCAAGCAGCCCCCCAAAAAAAGGCCAGTGAAGCCCTATCAACAATTGTGCCCATAGCACTTGAGGCCACAGCGCAATGACCGACAATGCGCGGTTGCCCGCCATGCGGTGCAACCCTTCCATTTTCAAACTACATTTTTAACTGCTGTTTTTGCTATGGGTGCTTTTGTTGAAGAACGTGTGCTGTCTATCCACCACTGGACCGATAGGCTTTTTTCTTTCACCACCACACGCGGCCAGGGGCTGCGTTTTTCTAATGGCCACTTCATCATGATTGGCCTGAAGGTGGATGGCAAGGCGCTGCTACGCGCCTATTCGGTGGTCAGCCCGAACTGGGAGGAACACTTGGAGTTCTTCTCCATCAAAGTGCCTGATGGCCCGCTGACCTCGCGCCTGCAACACATCAAAGTGGGCGACACGATTTTGATTGGCAACAAAGCCACCGGAACGCTAGTCACCGACTACCTGCTGCCCGGTAAAAACCTGTATCTGTTGGGCACGGGTACGGGGCTGGCACCGTGGCTATCCATCATTCGCGACCCGGACACCTACGAGCGCTTTGAGAAAGTCATCGTGGTACACGGCGTGCGCCATGTGGAAGATTTGGCCTACCGCGACCTGCTGGAAAAAGAGCTGTTTGAGCACGAAATCCTGGGCGAAATCGTCAAAGACAAGCTGATTTACTACCCCACCGTAACCCGCGAGCCGTTCCGTAATCAAGGGCGCATTTCTGACCAGATTACCCAGGGCGTATTCCCACAAAACATCGGCCTGCCCGCCCTGAACCGCGAGACCGACCGCGTCATGCTCTGCGGCAGCCCCGAGATGCTGGACACGCTCAAAACCATCATGGAAGACATGGGCTTCAAAGAGGGCAACACCTCCACCCCTGGCGACTTTGTGATTGAACGCGCCTTTGTCGAAAAATAAGCCCCAGCGCAGTTGGCTAGCCACTTGGCGCGTCTATGCCGAGCCTGCCAGCTTGCGCATGTTGGCGCTGGGGTTTTCTGCCGGGCTACCGCTGCTGCTGGTGTTTGGCACCCTCTCGTTTTGGCTGCGCGAGGCCGGCATTGACCGCACCACCATTGGTTACTTGAGCTGGGTAGGGCTGGCCTACGGCTTTAAGTGGTTGTGGTCGCCGCTGGTCGATCGCCTACCGCTGCCGCTGCTGACCGCCAAGCTGGGGCGGCGGCGCAGTTGGTTGCTGTTTGCCCAAGGCTTGATTGTGGCCGGGCTGCTGGGTATGGCGCTGCAAGACCCGCAGCAGGCACTCACCCCCGTGGTGTGGTGTGCGCTGGCGGTGGCCTTTGGCTCGGCCACGCAAGATATCGCCCTGGATGCCTACCGCATTGAATCGGCCAGCACCGAGCGCCAAGCCGCCCTGGCCGCCACCTACCAAACCGGCTACCGCCTGGCCATGATTTGGGCTGGCGCAGGTGCTTTATGGCTGGCCGCCCGCGCCCAGGGGGCTGAGGCGGGCTATGTGCAAAGCGCCTGGGCATGGGCTTATGGTGCCATGGCCGCCAGCATGGCCGTGGGCGTGGTAACGGTGCTGCTCTCGCCCGAACCCGCCGCCCCGCCCCCCGCCCCCAGCCGCAGTGCGGGGCAGTGGTTGCAAGAAGCCTTTATTCAGCCCTTTGCTGATTTTTTTCAGCGCTACCGCTGGCAAGCGGCGCTGGTGCTGGGTTTGATTGCCATCTACCGCATCAGCGATGTGGTGATGGGCATCATGGCCAACCCTTTTTACGTCGATATGGGCTACAGCAAAGACCAGGTGGCCGCCGTCACCAAGGTGTTTGGCGTGGTCATGACGCTGCTAGGCGCATTCATCGGCGGCGCGATGGCGATGCGCTGGGGCGTTCTGCGGGTGCTGATGCTGGGGGCGGTGCTGTCAGCGGCTAGCAATCTGCTGTTTGCCTGGCTGGCGGGTCAGCCCCCTACCACCATGGGCTTGGCCTTGGTCGTCAGTGCTGACAACCTGGCCGGCGGCATAGCCTCTGCCGCCTTTATTGCCTACCTCTCGCAATTGACCAATGTGCGCTACTCGGCCACACAGTACGCGCTGTTTAGTTCCATGATGCTGCTAGCTCCGAAGTGGCTAGCGGGGTTTTCTGGGCGGTTTGTCGATGCCTTTGGCTATCCGCAGTTCTTTATGGCCACGGCCTTGCTGGGGGTACCGGTGCTGGTGTTGATTTGGTTGGCGGGGCGGGTGCAGAAATAAACCACTGGCTTCAATGCTCCAATACCACCCCGGCAGGTTCTGGAGCATTTCTAAAATTTGCATCAATTGGTGTTAGACAAATACTTTTAGTCATACAAATCCCCTTGAAAAAAGGGGGTCAAAAACCTAGGGAGTAACAAATGGCAAAGTTTACAACTGATTATGTCAATTTAATTGCAAATAATTTGCGTGACCGTTACAAAACCGGCTTCCCTGTTTTGAAAGAATTGGTTCAAAACGCAGATGATGCAGGGGCAAGCTCTTTGATTTTTGGGTATCACAGAGGTTATGAAGATAAAGTTAATCATCCGCTTCTCGTTGGCCCAGCACTTTGGATTTTAAATAATGGTCGATTTATAGAACAAGATCGTGAGGCCATCAGATCTTTTGGTCTAAACAGCAAGGCCGCAGAAACTGGTTCTATTGGAAAATTTGGTCTAGGTATGAAAAGCGTCTTTCACTTGTGCGAGGCGTTTTTTTATATAGCGAGTGATGGTAGCCAAAATTTTTATGAAATCCTCAGCCCATGGTTTCAGGACACCGGTAGTCATGAAATGTACCAACGCTGGGAAGAGATTACACAGAAAGACCGCGAAGCGTTACTTACTACCGCAGTCAAAGATCTAAAAGCACCAGAGGGAAAAAGCTGGTTCATGCTATGGGTTCCATTACGCCAAAAAGCGCATGTGCCGCAAATAGAGGGGCAGCTCCACGCACCAATTATTGACCGCTTTCCTGGTGATAAATTTGGCAAAGATCTAGATTTTTTTACTGAGCAGGATATTGAGCGGCGCATTGGTCAATTGCTGCCACTGCTTCGTAATCTAGAGCAAATTTCATTTATGGGTACAGATACCCTAGCAGCCTTTAAG
>JAHAYB010000067.1 GCA_018384835.1 Comamonas sp. | reverse complement strand
CGGGCATAGGCCACAGTGCGGCGCAGAGCATCTGCTTGGGCACGGAACAGTTCAGGTTTGAGCTTGGCAAGGTCGTAGCGGCGGTGACCTCCAGCCGTATGTTCTGCGACCAACTTGCCCGATGCCTCCCAGCGGCGCAGGGTTGTGATGGACACGCCCAGCGCCGAAGCAGCTTCACCTATACCAACAAATCTCTTCATTTTGCGGATATTAGCATCGGTATGGATAGATTTAAACCAATCTGCTCAAACCCCATCCTTTAGGGCGGGGAGGATGTCAAAACGGCAACTGCGGCGCAGGTCTTCCGAATAGATAGCCTTGGTAGTACAGGCAGCCGTTATCGGCCAGGGCTTGGCGCTGGGCGGGGGTTTCCACCCCCTCGGCGATGGTTTGCATTCCCAGGCTTTCGGCCAGCATGACCATGGCGCGGACGATGGCAGCGGAGCGCGGGTCGCTGTCAAGTTGGCGCACAAAGCTTTGGTCAATTTTGATTTGGTACAGCGGCAACTGGCGCAAGTAGGCCATGGAGGAGTAGCCCGTCCCAAAATCATCAAGCGAAAAGCGCAGGCCGTGCGCTTGCAAGATGCGCATTTTGGCAATGGCTTGCTCAGGCTCTTGCATAAGCAGGCTTTCAGTAATTTCTAGCTTCAACTGCTGGGCGGGTGCGCCGCTGCGCTGGAGTGCTTGGAGCACTTGCTCCACAAAATCGTCTTGCTGCAATTGCCGCTCGCTGATGTTGACGGCTAGGCTAATGGCCTGGGTTTGGGGCTGCTGTGCCCACTGCGCCAACTGCTGGCAGGCGGTGTTGAGCACCCAACTGCCCAGGGGCAGAATCAACCCCGTCTCTTCAGCCAGCGGGATGAACTCACCCGGCGAGACCATGCCTTTTTCTGGGTGCTGCCAGCGCACCAAAGCCTCTGCGCCAACGATGCGCTCTTCAGCATCCACCTGCGGCTGGTAGTACAGCAGTAGTTGTCCGCTGCTCTCTAGCGCCTCGCGCAGTGCTTGCTCTAGGTGCAGACGCTGCACGACTTTGGCGTGCATGTCGGGGTCAAAAAAGCGCACGGTGTTGCGCCCGCTTTCCTTGGCTTGGTACATGGCCAGGTCGGCGTGCTTCATCAGTTCGTCGCTACTGTGCTGGCGACCCAAGAACAGCACTACGCCCATGCTGCATGTGTTTTGCACCGGTTTGCCGCTAATGCTCAGGGGCTGGGCAAGGGTGTCTAGCACTTGCTCGGCCAAGGCTCTGGCCTCTAGGGCGGCGCTGTCTGGCTCGGGGCTGAGGTTTTCCGACACGATAACGAACTCATCACCGCCTAAGCGGGCGACGGTATCGCCATCGCGCATACTTTGGTGCAGGCGCTGGGCTACGGTTTGCAGCAGCTTGTCGCCAGCGCTATGACCCAGGCTGTCGTTGACCAGCTTGAAGTTGTCTAAATCCAAAAATATCAGCGCCCCATAGCGCTGGGTGCTGGCACTGGTGCGCATGGCTTGCTGCAAGCGGTCGCGCAGCAGGCGGCGGTTGGGTAGGGCGGTCAGCGAGTCGTAGAAGGCCAGACGGCGGATTTCCTCTTCTGCCGCTTTGCGCTCGGTAATGTCCACCAGTGTGCAGACGTAGTGCGAGATGCGGCCACTGTTTTGGCGCACCGCCGTAGCTGTTGCCCACAGGGGGTAGCGCTTGCCGTCTTTGTGCTCGCTGTAGAATTCGCCCGACCAAGCGCCGGTGGTGGCCAGGGTGTGTGCAATGGCTTGGTAAAAACGCGCAGGGTGGGCGCTCGATTGCAATAACTCTAGGGCGCTGCGGCCTACGGCCTGTGCGCCGCTATAGCCCGTGATGGCGGTAAACGATTGGTTGACGCGCAGCACCACCCCATCTTGGTTGGTAACCAGCATCCCCTCTTGCGATTGGAAGGCAATGGCCGCTACGCGCAGGTTTTCATGCGCTTGTTGCAGCTCCTGGTGGTAGCTGGCAAACAGGCGCTGCGACCAGCGCGAAAAACCCAGTGAGCCCAGCATCCCTAGCGCCAAAGTGGCAAGGATGACAAAAATCAGCTCAAAGCGCTGGCGGGTACGGTCTTGCGCCCAGGCTTGGGCTTGGCTCTTGGTAGCGGCCTCTAGCTCATCATTGAACATGGTGGCAATCAGTATCCAGCCCCAAGGGGCGTAGGTGCTGATTTGGGCGGTTTTACGCCCTGACGAACCCTCGCCCAGCGCCCCGGACTGCGGCCAGTCGTATTCCAGTAAACCGCCACCGGCTTGGGCGCTAGCGTGTATTTGCGCTAAAGCGCGTTGCTTGCCAAGGGGTAGTTGCTGCTGTGTTAGGCGCTCTAGGCTGGGGCTGCTGGGGCTTAGGAGTAGCTGCCCCTGCTGCGTCATCACCGCCATTGCGCCACCGCTGCCAAAGCGCAGGGCGCGTAGGCGCTGCAACGCCTCTTGCTGCTGGCGCTGCTCCCACTCGTGCAGGTAGTCACCCGTGCCAATCAGCCAGTCATAGGGGGCAAAGTGGCGCACATAAGCGGTTTTTTGCCGCATTTGCTTTGGGTGCTCGGGGGGATACCAGCGGTATTGGAAAAAGCCTTTTCCAACAGGCTGCTGCGCCGCTTTAATCAGCCCTTGCATGATGTACACGCCCATGTCATCACGGTTGTCAATGCCTAAGCGGCCTTCGTACTCTGGGGCAGTAGGCAGCAGTACAAAGTCGCCCTGCATGGTGTCAATGAAGATGTAGCCGCGCCCGTCAAAAAAGCGCATCGGGCGCAGTGCCTCAATAATGAGCTGCTGCACCTCTTGCGCTGGGCGCAGCGCTGACTCACGCTCATAAATGGCCTGGGCAACGGCATAGGCCGCATCGACTTGCTCCATCAAGTTACCGCGCAGCACCGACTCTGTGCGATGGTGCAAAAACTCGATATAGCCCATGGCCGACTGCACCTCTGCTTGCAAGCGCTGGCGCTGCTGGGCGCTGACGGCGGCGCTAAGGTGCTCTAGCGAGGCTTGTTGTGCCCGCTCATTGCGCCAAGAGAAAAACGCCACCAGCGATAAAGTCACCAGCAGCACTAGAGCCAAAGTACCCAGCAAGTGCAGTCTGGGCAAGGTGGTCTGATTGACAGAAAGACGCATAGGGCAAAAACACCATGAACGCCTCTGGAGTGCGTAATGTTTCAATCCACGCCCACCGCCGGGCGACAAGGTTTGAAAGAGGTACGCCTCTTCCAAACCAGATTACCCCCTAAAGGGGAGGCTTTCAACCGGAGCTTGTTTTCGATGGATTGAATAACAACCAGTTGTTTCTATTCATAAAAAAGGGAATCCCCTTTACCCTCAAGAATCGGGCAAGCACCTGATAAGCGCTTGTTTCATCATGGATTTTTTCTCATTGACAACGCACAGCAAAGACACAGAACAAGCGGATTAACAATCCATCGTACAACCAATACCGTGCATCCTTGCGGTGTTGTGCGCTTTTCGTCGTGCTACTGCTACTGCTACTGCAAAGCCCAGCGGACAAAAAAATCCCCAAGGCGCAAAAGCGACACTTGGGGACAGGGGAAGTCTTCATAGAACCGGTGGTGCCCATGGACAGGATCGAACTGTCGACCTCTCCCTTACCAAGGGAGTGCTCTACCACTGAGCCACATGGGCAAACACAGAATCGCGCATTGTATGGCATTTTTGCGCTTGCAAGCAAAGCACATCATCCTCTAAGCTAGAACGGGTGGTATCGCGCAATTGCTGTCATTACCAAGATGCGCCCAATAACACCCCATAACGCCCCATAACACCCTACAAGGAGATAGCACCATGACCACACCAACCGCACCTCACCAAGCTTTGCTGCAACTCCAAGCCCTGCACGATGCCCTGCTGCGCTACGAGGATTGCGCCATTAGCGCCAGCGAAGTCAGCCAGCAGGCCCACAACTCACAAGCGCTACTAGGTGCTTTGCCCCCACGCTATGGCCAGGTGCTGCTGCAATTGCTCAACCACCTAGAGGCCAGCACCCTGGCCGCTGAAGAAAGCTGCACCTTCAACCAGCAAGAGCTGCGCGACAACCTCTACGGTTGGGTAGAGAAGGCCAAGGAGCAGTTGGCCACAACCTAAGC
>JAHAYB010000065.1 GCA_018384835.1 Comamonas sp. | reverse complement strand
CCCCCCCCCCCCCCCCCCCCCCCCCCCCCCCCCCCCGCCCCCCCGCCGGGGGGGCGGGCGGCCGGGGGGCAGGGCTGCTTGCTGGGGTGGGCGCGGGGGTGGGGGCTGGGGCGCTGCTGCTGGGCTTATCAGCAAGGCAGCCGCTCAATAGCGCTAGGCACAGCCCGCATAACAAAAGCCAGCCCAGGAGCCAGCGTGGCCGCCCTGCCCGCCGGGCGGATGCAGATGGTTGTGGTGCGGGCAATGGTGGTGCGGGTAAGGAAGTCATAGGCAATTAGCGCAGCCATAGGCGCAAGGCATCCCAAGCGCGGCCGAAGAAGCCGCTTTGCTCCACCGCCTCCAGGGCGAAGATGGGCAGCTCGGCAACCGGGTCTTCACCCAGGAGCACTTGCAGGTTGCCAACTTGCTGGCCTACGGCAATGGGGGCGATTAAGGGGTCTTGGCGCTCAATGCGCGTGACGAGTTTGCCGCTGCTGCCTGCCGGTACGGTCACAACGGTGCTGGCCTCGCGCCCAATTTTGATGGTGGCTTTGCTGCCTTTCCATAAGGGGGCTTGCTCCATGCCTTGGCCCGCGTCAAAGAGCTTGACCGCGTCGTAAGCGGTATAGCCCCAGTTGAGCAGTTTTTGGCTCTCGTTGGCGCGGGTGTTGTCGCTGCTGGTACCCAGCACCACTGAGAGTAAGCGCCTTGCACCCACATTGGGCATATCGCGCTGGGCGGTTGCTACCAAGCAGTAGCCAGCGGCATTGGTATAGCCGGTTTTTAGGCCATCTACCGTGGGGTCGCGAAACAGCAGGGCGTTGCGGTTTTTGCTGTTAGAGGGGGGCGTGCCTTGGTAGTGGTAGTCCTTGATGGCGTAGTAGTGCATGTACTGCGGAAACTCGCGCATCAGTTGCAGCGCTAGCGTGGCCAGGTCACGTGCGGTGGTGTGGTGGCCCGCTTCGGTCAAGCCTTCTGGGTTGCGGTAGCTGGTGCCGCTCATGCCTAGAGCCTTGGCCTGCTCGTTCATGAGGCGTACAAAATCCTCATAGCTGCCGCCCACGCCTTCGGCGAGCGCGACGGTGGCATCGTTGCCCGATTGCACAATCATGCCTTTAATCAGGTCATCCACAGGCACTTGCATTTTGGGGTCGATGAACATACGTGAGCCGGGCATTTTCCAAGCCCTTTCACTGACGGGCAGGCGCTGCTCAAGGGTGATTTTTTTACTGCGCAGCGCGTCAAACACCAAGTAAGCACTCATCAGCTTGGTGAGGGAGGCCGGCTCAATCGGGGCATCAACATCTTTGGCCGACAGAATTTGGTTGGCTGTGACATCCACGAGCAAGTAGTTGCGAGCGGCAATTTCAGGTGCTTCGGGCGTGGCCACCTGCGCTAAAGCGATGCCGGGCAGAAGCAAGGCGCAGCCCAGCAGGCGGCGTAGGTTCAGGTTCAGGCGTGTGGGATGCAAGCAGCGCCCATTTTTTTGTTTTGTAGGCGGCGGGATGCTGTGGGCGGTGATGGTGGGAGCGCTAAAAGTGGAGGAGGCAATCATGGCTGGCTAAAAAAAAGGGGCAGAAAGCGACTGGTGAGGCGTTTGACATCCTCCCCGCCCTAAAGGACGGGGATTCCTACGGCGCTTGTGCGAGCTTCTACGCCTGCACCAGTCGCTTCGGTGGGTTCCTGCTTCACAGAGGCTGCACGCTGGGCCTTCCACCTTTCGGTTTTAGGCTTGGCGTGGCTTACATACTCTCCACAGGCTAATAAGCGGTGTCCCCGCTCTAAAACATTGATCGCGCCGACTACATCGGCGTTTTCTGTGTGAC
>JAHAYB010000047.1 GCA_018384835.1 Comamonas sp. | reverse complement strand
CCATGCGCTTGTCCAGCCAAATGGACAAGGAACCGCGAGCCTTGAGAGCTGCGTTGTACTGTTTCCAGTTGGTGGTTCGGTAGCGGGGCTTACGGGGCTGGTTCATGCAGCAAGCCTACAGCTTGCGGCAGGTTGATTTATGCAACAACGCCATGTGCAGGAAGATTTTTTCTTTAAGCAGCTACCTAATGAAGGCTGATCGCTTCTACTTTACCCAGCGCTGCGGATGCGCCACCTAAGCGTGCAGCCAAGTGCTGCGCACGCTTGAGATAAAGGTGTGCGTCATGTTCCCAGGTAAAGCCTAGTGCACCATGTATTTGCACCGCAGAGCGGGTAGCTTGCAATGCGCCTTCAATGGCTGTGAACTCGGCAACGGCACATGCCAGTTGCTGATCTGGTAGATCACTGTCCAACGCGGCGGCGGCGTATAGCACGGACAAACGAGCATTATCGATGCCCATCCATACGTCGGTAAGTTGATGCTTGATCGCTTGGTAACTTCCAATGAGTTTTCCAAATTGTGTGCGCTCTTTTGCATAAGCACTGCTCATGGACAGGGCTGCCTGCGCAACCCCTACCAGTTCAGATGCTTGCATCAACCGATAGGCTGAGCGAATGCGTGCGCGGGATGCGCCTGGTATCTGCAGAGGGGACCATCGAGAGGGTGCATCTGGTGCTTTGCCAATCGTGAAAGTAGGGTCCAGCGAGGGATTACGTGCAATAGAACTATTTTGGATAAAAGCAATTTGTAGCGGCTGAGTATCGTCGTACAGACCTTTTAGCCATGCAAAGTCGCTGCATTGAGCGGCAAAGTCCCAGTACGCCTCGTCCTGCGTAATGCAGTGCACTGCTCTCTGGCCTTGCATAACGCTTTTTACTATTTCGTTGAGCTCTGCTGATGCATTTGACCCCATCTCCCGGTGGAGCAGCACCAGCAGAACGGCAGAGCTGGACCATGGCAGGTTCAATAGATGCTGGCCTGCAGATTCCGCAATCAAGCTGGCCTCCAAAATACCTAGGTTAGATCCGCCACCTTCCTCAGTCGCAAGGAGAGAGTTCCAGCCCATGTCGGCCATGGTTTGCCAAAGAGTTTGCTGCGCTGCCTCGTCCCACGGTAACGCTTGGCGTGCGCGGTGGCAGGGGTGTGCATCCGAGAGAAAGCGTTGTGCTGCTTCCTGCAGCATTTGCTGTTCGTCATTAAGTGCGAAATCCATATTGAAGCACCAACCCTTCAAGATTTAGGCAGGCCCAGCATTTGCTCGGCCAAGATATTGCGCTGTACCTCTGAGGTGCCCGCAAGAATGGTTTCTGCACGTGTCCAGAGATAGTCACGTACCCAAAGTGCTGCTTGCGCATCTTTGCCAGTAGACCCTTGAAGGGCCCGCTCACTCAGTAATTCCATAGAGATATTCATCAACTTTTGATGGGCCTCGCTCCAGTGCAACTTGGTGGAAGAGCCTTCTGCGCCCGGGGGGCCGGCGCGCAAAGCGTTGGTGAGTGCCCGATAGCCTTTGAGGCGCAAGATATGGCTATCTACAGCCAGCTTGGCTAGCTCTCTGCGCATATGTGGGTCATGCGCTGCGGAAGAACCTTGTGCCGTTGGTGTAGAAGCTGCGAGTTGATGCAGGCTTTGTACTTCCTGCGCGAAGCGAACTAGTCGAGGGATGAAATACGTACCGCGTTCAAAGCTTGCGGCAGCCATGGCAAGACGCCAGCCTTCATTCTCTTGTCCAACCAGCGCATCCAGAGGGACTTCAACGTCTTCGAAAAACACTTCATTAAAGTCGTTTTCACCAGTGATTTGCTGAATCGGGGATACGCGTATGCCAGCACTTTTCATGTCAACCAAGAAAAAGCTGATGCCTTTGTGGCGCTGCGCATTGGCATCTGTCCGAGCCAGTACGAAGCAGTAATCTGCAATGTGAGCAAATGAGGTCCAGATCTTGTGGCCATTGAGCACATAACAGTCGCCGCGCTTTTCAGCACGTGTGCTGAGGCTGGCAAGGTCAGAGCCAGATCCCGGCTCTGAATAGCCTTGGCACCAGACATCATGGTTACTAAGAATGCCAGGTAGATAGCGCGCTTTTTGCGCGTCGCTGGCAAAGTGGATCAGGGTCGGAGCCAGAATTCCGTGACCAATGATGTTGACCCCCAGCGGTGCACCAATGCGTGCCTGCTCTTCATGGAATATGGCTTGGCGGGTTAAAGGCCAGGCTTTACCGCCCCATTTTTCGGGCCAGCCGAGGCCGCTCCAGCCCGATTGACATACATAGTCTTCCCAGGCGCGACGCCATGTCAGGTCATTGGGGTCCGGCCTCCCAGCCCATTGCTGGAGGAAACGAGGGAAGTGTGACTCAAACCATTCGCGCAGCGTTAGGCGAAATACTTCATCTTCGGCGGAGTAGCCCACTTGCATAGTGGCAGTCCTTTTCTTGTTCTGTAGAAGGCAGTTATTTCAGCACTTCTGAAAATCTCAGAAGCGCTGAAATAGGTAACGATCAGTCGGCCTTTGCGCCGGAGTCTTTGACCACCTTGGCCCACTTCACGATGTCTTTTTGCAGGAAGGCTGCAAACTCGGAGGGACTGTTGCCAATAATTTCCAATCCCAGAGACTGGAATTTTTCTTGAACTGCTGGCTCCTTCAGTACTTCGGCGAGTTCTGCATGAAACTTGTTAACTACGGCAGCAGGTGTTTTGGCAGGGGCGACAAAGCCTAACCATGGCATCGCCTCATAGCCTGGCAAGCCAGACTCTGCAACGGTAGGTACATCGGGCAGCAATTTCGATCGTTGGCTCGTAGTCACGGCCAACAGGCGAATCTTGTTGTCGTTAATAAAAGGCTTAGACGATGCGTAAGCATCAAACATCACGTTGATGTTGCCACTGACCAGATCTATCAAGGCAGGTGCACTGCCCTTGTAAGGTACATGCTCCATCTTGATACCTCCCATGGTGTTAAACAGCTCCGACTCCAAGTGGGTGGAAGTACCCGCTCCTACGGAGCCATAGTTGGCCTTGGCAGGGTTGGCTTTCACCCAACTGATCAGCTCAGAAACATTTTTAGCGGGCAAGCTAGGATGGACGCTTAACACGTGCACCACCGAGGCAACCTGAGAAATGGGAGTGAAATCTTTAATCGGGTCATAGTTGACCTTGCTGTACAGCGCAGGAGCAATGCCCAGTGAAGAGGCTGCCAGCAGCACGGTATGACCATCGGGAGCGGCTTTGGCTACGAATTCCGATGCGATCATCGTGCCTGCACCCGGCTTGTTTTCTACAAGAACGGGTTTCCCTAGGCGTGCATTCAGTCGCTCGGCGAGCGTGCGGGACATGATGTCCGTAGCACCGCCAGGAGAGAACGGCACCACGATGGTGATCGGCTTGCTGGGGTAGTCTTGAGCAGAGGCTGTACTGCAAAGCGCAGCGGTGGCCAGTGCCACACTGGCAAGAATTGGCTTGATCATGTTGTCTCCTAGTTGTGGTCTTTATTGACGTTAGCGATTGACGCTACTGCGAAGCACCAAGGCGTCCAGCATGCAGACACCTTGGCCTTGCCCTTTGACGAGCAGAGGATTGACCTCTACTTCTTGCACTTGCTCTTGTAGAGCAAGTACTGCATCTGAAAACGCTGCAATTGCCTTGCATGCGGCATCTACGTCTGCGTGAGCGCGGCCACGGTAGCCTTCGAGCAGTGGATAGGCTTTGAGGCTTTGAAGCATTTCTCGCGCTATCCCTTCGTCGACAGGGAGTAAACGATGGCTAACGTCTTGATAAATCTCAGTCAGAACGCCGCCGAGGCCCACTGTCAAGGTCATTCCAAATACCGCATCGCGCGATGCGCCGACGATGAGCTCAGCTACACCGGACTCCATGCGGCAAATCAAAGCACCATCGATGCGGGCTTTCGGTGCATAGGTGCGGGCATTGCGCATGACTTCGTTGAAGGCCTGCTGGACTTGCTGTGAATTTTGCAGATTCAGCTTTACACCACCCGCCTCAGTTTTATGGGCGATATCGGCTGACAGAACTTTCAAAACTACCGGGTAGCCCAGCGCATCAGCGATGCAGGCGGCCTCTTTCTCAGTGCTCGCACAGCGCTCG
>JAHAYB010000044.1 GCA_018384835.1 Comamonas sp. | reverse complement strand
ACGCTGTGCTCTTGCAGGTTGTGGCCTTCACCGCCGATGTACGAAATCACTTCGAAACCGTTGGTCAGACGAACCTTAGCCACCTTACGCAAAGCCGAGTTAGGCTTCTTAGGTGTGGTGGTGTACACACGGGTGCACACGCCACGACGCTGGGGGCAGTTTTCCATAGCAGGGCTCTTGGATTTAACAACTTCTACCGCGCGGCCCTGACGCACGAGTTGGTTAATGGTTGGCATATATACGTCCCTAAACGTAAAAAACGAAAACGTGAAACCCTTCGGAAATTCCGAAAAGCCCTCAAATGTACCAGCTTGAAAAAGCAAAGGCAAGAGCCCTGCGATTAAGTGCTACACAGCCTAAGGTATTGAACACTCAGCGACTTCACTGAAAAACGCTTAGCGGATCCACAGCCGAATTGCGTCCCAAGTCCGAGCAAAGAAGCCCCCCTCTTCCACTGCTTCCAGTGCGAAGATCGGAATTTCTGCTGCGACCTGCTCCGCGACCAACACCTTCAACGTGCCGACTTGCTGCCCCTTCGCAATTGGCGCCATCAATGGCTCTTGGCGCACCACTTGCGTTGTCACCTTCCCCGCGCTGCCGGACGGTACGGTCACAACAGTGGCCACCTCTCGCCCAATCTTGATCGTGCCTTGCGTGCCCTTCCAAATCTGAGCGCTCTCCATTGCCTGAGAGGCATCAAATAGTTTGATCGCGTCGTAAGCCGTGTAACCCCAATTCAGCAGCTTTTGACTCTCATTGGCGCGTGCGTTGTCGCTGGAAGCGCCCAATAGAATCGACAACAAACGACGACCACCAACATTGGGCATCTCTCTGTTAGCCGTAGAAACCAAGCAATAGCCCGCTGCATTGGTATGACCTGTTTTCATACCGTCCACAGAAGGGTCGCGGAACAACAAGGTATTGCGATTACGTCCATTCGCCGCAGGCGTACCTGGATAGCGGTACTCCTTGGTGGCGTAGTAATGCATATGCTGCGGAAAGTCCCGCATCAGACGCATCGCCAAAATAGACAAATCACGCGCTGTCGTCAGATGGCCCGGCTCTGTCAATCCTTCAGGGTTGCGATAACCCGTACCAGTCATCCCCAAAGCCTTGGCCTGCTCATTCATCAGGCGCACAAAGTTTTCCTTAGTGCCACCCACGCCCTCCGCCAAAGCCATCGTGGCGTCATTGCCCGACTGGACGATCATCCCTTTGAGCAAATCTTCGACAGGCACTTGCATCTTGGGATCAATAAACATGCGGGAGCCCGGCATCTTCCACGCCAACTCACTCACAGGCAAGCGCTGATCCAAGGTGATTTTTTTGGTGCGCAATGCATCAAAAACCAAGTAAGCAGTCATCAGCTTGGTCAACGAGGCAGGCTCCACCGGCGCATCAACGTCTTTAGAGGCCAGCACTTGGTTCGCTGTCACATCCACCAACATGTAGGTGTGGGCAGCAATTTCTGGCGGTTGCAAAGGCGCAATCTGAGCAGATGCCCAAACAGGCGCCAAAGCCGCTGTCAAAGCCAACGTGCGCAAAGTCGAAAGGAATGGCTTCATGAATAACTCAATTTATCTTCAAAACAAAGGCAACAACTAGGGATGTGCGGCCATCAGATGCCGCACCACAAGCCCTTTTAACAAAGGCAATTTTCCGTGGAAGAAATGCTCTCCCTCGGGGATAACTGTTACAGGAAGTACTTGCGGGCGCGCCCAGTCCATCACCGATTGCAGGGGCACAGTGTCATCGTGCTCTCCATGCACGACGAGTGTGCGGTCGTGCGCCTCCTGCGGAATAGCAGCCACTGAAAAACGGCTTGCAGCAGTGCCCACCAAGACAATCTTTTCAACACGGCCGGAAGCCCAGAGCGCAGCCACCGCGTGCGACGTAACGAATGCCCCAAAGGGAAACCCAGCCAAAGCGATCGGCCCTTGCGGCGCAACCTGCTCCACCACCTTCAGCAAATCCGCCAGCTCGCCGCGCCCTTCATCGTAAGCACCTGCGCTGCCACCAACGCCTCGAAAGTTGAAGCGTACGCACTCCCATCCTGCTTGCACAAATGCACGCGCCAAAGTTTGGACCACTTTGTTGTCCATGGTGCCGCCAAAAAGCGGATGGGGGTGTGCAATCACCACGACCCCTCTCGAAGCTCCGATCGGCTGATCCCGCAAGGCCTCAATAGAGCCCGCCAAGCCATTCAGCGTAAAACGTTCAGTTTGTGCATTCACTGCTTCACTACCTAACCAACGATTTAATTAGCAAATTATTGATAGCTTCATGCCCTAGTAAAACCTAGCCATTCAGCCAAAAGCACTCCGAAAAAAGAATCAAGGCAGCGTTCAACGCCCCAGCTCTGGAGGCACTACCAAACGCTCCACCACCTGCCCATTCTTCAGATGCGACTCCACAATTTCATCAATGTCCGTCTCATCGAAAAAGGTGTACCAAGTTCCTTCGGGATACACCACAGCAACCGGCCCAGCTGCGCAGCGATCCAAGCAGCCGGCCTTATTGACGCGCACCTGCCCTTTACCGGCCAAGCCCGCTTCCTTCACAGCTCGTTTGCAGTGATCAAAACCTGCTTTCGCCCCGTGCAAAGCACAGC
>JAHAYB010000039.1 GCA_018384835.1 Comamonas sp. | reverse complement strand
CCCACTATCGTTTTATCGTCTGAAGTGAACGCGCCAGAACTGGTTGCAAATGGCAAACAATCGCCCGTGTTCACACTGCTCGTGCCCACTCCGGCAGGAATTACGACGGGATTTCGTAGCTTGTCTCTGCCTCAGATCGATGGGGCGAGCGTTCAAGTAGAAGTAGCCGGTAACCTCCGCCTCTATTGGGCCGGGCAGCCGCGCCTGTGTGGCCTGGCGGTAACTTTGAACGACCAGGCTGCAACCGAGCTTTGGGCCAAGCTGCGCAGAGATTTAGAAGGGGCTTGCGAGCACTCTGATGACCCACGCATTGCCTTCATGCCCGTGGCATGGCGGGATGTCGATGCACTCGGCGAAACGGTGTGGCCGTGGCTTGCCACACGTGCTAAACAGCCACTGGGCGATCTGATTGCATTGGTCGAACCCGCTACACAAGCAATTGGTTTGTGGCGGCCTGGTGGGAAAGACTGGAAACCTGCGTGGGAAGTATCTCTGGCAAGAGCCATTGATGAATCGTTGAGGCATACGCCCAATCAGCTTGAGCCTGAAGAAGTCGCTTCTCTTTTGACTCAGGTGGCTCAGATGCTGCCTGCTGACAAGGCTGTGCCTCTGCAAGCCGCGCTACTGCATCATGCGGCGCCCATTCGCGCCTTGGAGTCATTGGCAAAGCTGCGATCTGCCTTGCCTTCCACCACTGAAATTCCAGAAGAACTGCTCTCCATCGCATTGCGGCAAGTGTGGCTGGAACACGCATTGGAGCGCAAAGAGTTGAAGCTGTATGGCCCGCACGCCATACAGCAGCCGATGCAAGATATACAGAAAGCCGTTCAGGACGTTTATCGGAGTATTGGCGAACAGGCGTTGAAAGCGGCTGGTAATAGCCAAATGGATGTGCGCACCTTGACCCCTCATGCCTTGGATGCTGTTCGCACTTGGCGCAAAGCTGCGGGGAATCTCCACACTCTAAACGTATCGTCACTCCTCTGGGATGCGTTGAATGAAGAGGTAGAAAGCTGGGGCCTTCTGGCGCAAGAGAAGCTGGCTCCAGTCGAGATTGGGCATCGTATCGTCGTAGTGGATACCAGCGCTCTGATGGAGCATCCTGAGCTTTTGCATGGTCTGATCTCCAACGATATTTTGGTGGTGCCGCTTCGTGTGCTGAGCGAGTTGGATGGTTTGAAGAGCAGTGAAGATGAGGCTCGCGCGGTCAAGGCGCGCGCGGCCATTCGCCAGTTGGATGCAAGCGCGTCCCGTATCCGCCATGAAACAGACTACGCAGCCTTACTGCCTGCTGAATGGGATGCCAGGCAGCCCGACCATGCCATTCTTTCAACGGCGTTATTCTTTCGGCTGAATGATGTTTTGTTTGTGAGCAATGACATCAACCTACGCACCAAGGCGCAGTCTCTTGGCCTGAACACGCAAGATTCCAAGTCATATGCGCCTTCGCACCTTGTGCCCGCTGCTGCTTCTGGTGCGCCAAGCATACATTCACGGAAGCAAGATAAAAGAAAAAATCAAAGGAAATGAAACCATGAGTCGGGCAGACGAATATCGCTATCAAATTCAACGGCAACGCAAACAAGAGCTTGATCGACAGCGTGTGCGCGAGACAACGCGTCCGTTCCTTGAGCGCTACCGCAGCGTATTGAATGATGTCGCCAGCCAAGGGCTGGGCGATGTGATTCCAGCGGAGTTTCGTGAGCTGAGTTCTGATCTTCAGCGCATGGAGGCTCTGCTGGAGTCTGACCCGTTTGCTGCCAGAGATATGAGCCGTTCCCTGGGTGGTCGATTCCACGGATTACCACGCTTTGCGCGTGAGCAACGCCGTTCCCGTCAAGAGGCGGAGCTAGCCGCAGCTGAGGCATTCCGCAACGCGCAGCAAGCTGAGGTCGAACGACAGTTGCAGGTGAAGGCAGAACTTGAAGCAGCATGGCGCGAGGGTTTGAGTGGCTGGAGCACACCTGTCGCACTCAACGCAGCGTTTGCCGAGTTGCAGAAACTACGGGAGCGGCTACTTGGCAATGCTGCCAACAACATGACCTCGGCGCAAATTTCAGCCGCCTTACGCGAAGTTCGGCAGCGATATGAAGTGGACGCTGAGCGCCAATTGCAAGAAATGAAAAATCGTGTGCAGCGCGAGGCCGTGACCGACGTACTGACGCTGCAAAGAGAGCAGTTGGAGCAGGAAGCGAATAAGGACGGTGGCGAACGCGCTGCCAAGTTGCGCGAGGCATTGGCTCATGCAATAGGACTGGCTCCTGCAGAGCAGGCTGAAGCCTTGAACCAACTGGTGCAAGAACAAGATGAAGCTGCCGTAGACGAAAGCCAGCGTCGTGAAGTTGTGCGGGCGGTGTATCAGTCTCTGCAACAAGCTGGTTTTGTCGTGGATGGACCCGAACATCTCACATCACAAGGGCAAGATGAAGTACTGATTCGCGCCCGTCGTCCTGCTGGCGCGCAGGCGGATTTCCGCGTCAACTTGAGCGGCCATCTCAGCTACAAGTTTCATCAGTACAAAGGTAAAACGTGCGAGAAAGATGTCGCCCCTGTCATGGCAACGCTACAAGATGCTTACGGGATTAGCCTGAGCGACAAGCGCGTGATATGGGTCAATCCAGATGATCTGGATCAAGATGCTCGCCCTTACCCTGATGCGACACAGGAGAGAAGCAAATGAGTTCAACTTTGTTGACTTGGCAGGAAGACTTTCGTCGCGAATGCGGGATACGACGCGGTGTGATATTGCATGGCAACACGGGGGATTTGACATCCGATCCCGAAGCGCCAGGACAATGGATTGCTTTGCCGACTGCGTTGATGAACCTGCTCCGTCAGCGCGGGTACCAGCATGTGGTTTTCTGGAACCGCATCAACGGTGTCAGTGGCGTTGATGCGAGAATCTGGGGAGAATTGCAAAGCTCCGTTACGCCATATGCAGTGAGAGACAGCACGTCCGAGGGGAGCGCTTATGACATGGGCGAATTGCCACCTACATCTGTGCCGAACCCCGCATCCAGCGGCATTTCGGCAAGCGCAGATGACTTGCTGGCTGTTGCCGCGCAATGGCTGCGACAACCACGTACCGAAAAGCCCGTCGCTTTTGTGCTGGACTGGACGCAATACTTGTTTGGTAGCGTCAACTCGCTGAGTGAGAACGAGCGCGGCTGGCTGCTGCGTCTGGGGCAAGCGACTCGTGATGCCGCCGTGGTTCGCAATGCTGAAAGCATTGGCCAACCTCAATCACTGCTGGTGCTGCTGTGCGGGGGCTTGAATGTGTTGCCTCCATCGCTCTATCTGAACAATCCACTATTTAGTGAAATAGCAATTCCCTTGCCGACAAGGCAGATTCGCGAGTCTGCTGTATTGGGATTGAAAGAAGTGTTTCGGCTGCAGCCCATTTTGCAGCAAGGCGGGCGGGAGCTGGCGGACTTCGTGGATGGACTGGAAGGCCAGAGTATTCGCGACATTCACAATCTCGCACGACTTTCTCGACAAGAGACTGAGGTCTCAAGTGCGCTGTCCCTACTCAATTTGTATCGCCACGGCCGCAGGCACAGTCCTTGGGAGCAACTGGATCACAAAAAACTTCAGACCATTGTCGAAACGCTGGGGCGGCGCGTCAAAGGTCAAAATGAGGCTATTGAGTCGGTACGCCGTATCCTCGTGCGCGCCTTCACAGGACTATCGGGGCTTCAACACTCATACAGGCAACGCACTCCCAAGGGCGTATTGTTTTTTGTTGGCCCAACGGGCGTCGGTAAAACTGAACTAGCAAAGTCTATTGCCGAATTTCTCTTTGGCGATGAAGAAGACTGTATTCGCTTCGATATGTCGGAGTTCAACCACGAGCATGCTGACCAGCGATTGGTTGGGGCTCCGCCAGGTTACGTGGGCTATGAGGCTGGTGGGCAACTGACTAACGCGGTCAAACAAAGACCATTTTCTCTGTTGTTGTTCGATGAAATTGAGAAGGCGCATCCGCGCATCCTCGACAAGTTTTTACAAATCCTAGAAGACGGGCGCTTGACGGATGGTAAGGGTGAAACGGTGATGTTTTCGGATACCGTCATCGTCTTCACCTCAAATATTGGCGCAGCCGAGGTTAGTTATGAAAGCCAGGATGTGCGCAATGAATTCATTCAGAAGGTGCGGCAGCATTTCGTACATGAGCTGAAACGCCCAGAGTTGTTAGGACGAATTGGTGAGGCCAACATCATTCCGTTCAACTTCATGCGTGACGATAGCTTTTTGATTGACATTGCCCGCGCCAAGTTGGAGCCGCTGCGCAAGGGACTGAAGGATAAATGGGGCGTTTCTGAATTGAGATTGGTCAAGGAGGCTGAGATACTAGCCTTGCTGGTCAGAGATGTGGATCGCGGAACGGGCGGTCGCGGCGTCCCCAATGCACTTACCAATAAACTAATTGATCCACTAGCTGATTTTCTATTTGAACAAATGGCCGCTCCTGATCAGATTCGGGGTAAGGCAATTGAAGTTCATATTGCAGGCGGAAAATTGTTATTTGAGCTGGAGTGAAACTGTGCATCGGCTGAATATGTCATCTCGCTTACCTTGCACTGAAGCTGAAGGGCCGGGGCGAAGAGCTGCATTGTGGGTTCAAGGTTGCAATAAGCGTTGCCGTGGCTGTTGCAACCCGGCGTATCTGCAGCTGGCTGAGCGTGATCTTGTTTCGGCCTCATCGGTTCTCGACTGGCTGAAAAATGCGCATCATGCGCATGATCTTGAAGGGGTGACCTTTCTCGGTGGCGAGCCCATGTTGCAAGCGCAAGGTTTGGCTTTCGTTGCGCAAGGTGCGCAGTCGCTGGGGCTGTCAGTGATGGTATTCAGTGGGTATACAAAAAGCGAGCTGGATGTGTTGCGATTGCCTGGGGCTGATCAACTGCTTCGCTACACGGATCTGTTAGTAGATGGCCCGTATGAGGCTAATTTGCCGGAACATAGTCGTCGTTGGGCTGGATCGACGAACCAACAATTTCATTACCTGACAGCGCGTTACGACAATCAAATTGAAATTGGTGGTGAAGTTGAACGTGTGCTTGAAGTTCGTCTGAGGACTGATGGCTCGATGTTAATAAATGGATGGCCAGAAAAAGTATCGCGCTGAATTATTTGGCGCTGACAGACGGTATTGGTTTGCATAGATTTCATCTCGCCATCGCAACCATGTGTAATTTACAAACAAAAACCTATGCATCGGTGCAAGGTTTGATAGAGGCTTTTAATGGATCTTAAGGGACACCTCCTATATATCGACATTACACAAATATGCGGCATTGGCTGTGCCTTCTGTATGTACGCTAACAAGCACAAAGCGGGCATTAGCATGGAGCTATCAACGTTGGCACGGGAAAACCTTGCCAGGTTGATCAATGCCTCGGAGGTCAAGCGTATCTCCATCAGTGGTGAAGGCGAGCCACTCAACAACGCCAAAGTGTTCCACGAGATTCTCTGGTTGTCCGAAGGTGGCAAAAGCTTCGAATTCATTACCAGTGGGTTCTATCCACATGACAGGATGGAAGAGTTCTACGACACTACAAACCAGATTGTCTTGGACAATGGCGACACCTGCAACATCCGCCTCAGTGCAGACAGCCATCATATCGAGAAGGTTAAATGGCGGGCCCATGGTTTTAGTCTGGACTACCTGCGGCGTCGGCGACCGTCTGGGCTGAGTTTCTCGTTCCGCTCTATCGACGCCGATCGCGACTTCACTCGCGCGTACTTGAAGTCCGAACTGGCCCACTGGGGAGTTGAAGCAATCATTGAGCCACGCAGTGTGCTGGAAGATGTACTGGTCGCGGGCGGCGAGCGCTTCGGCATCGACTACAAGAACCTCGTTCACCCTGCTCCAGGAACCGCCCCCGGCTATCTGGATATGCTGGGCTACATCGAGGCGATCGAGTCAAAGGTCAACAAGCCCTTCACCTTCGGCAGCCTGAATAAACCGCCGCAGGCCAACGGTTTAGATGTCACGGTAAAGCCTAGCGGCGATATATACCTGTATGGCATCGAGAATCAGCGCCTGGGCAACATTCACTTTGACCGGGTCGACTGGCAACGGCTGGTCGACCACGTGCGGGAAACACCGTTACCCCGAGCACTTTACACGCAACCCTTGACCGAGTTGCTGGCGCGACTTGATAACACAGACCTGCTTCGTTCGATCATCGCCAAGGCGAACAACCCCTACTGGCTGGTGAAGGAGCTGGCGGGTCATGCTGGGTTGCTGGAACAGTGGGACGCTGCATGATCGACTCACACAGCCACACCTTTTATTCGAAACATGCGGTCGGCACTGTCGACGAGTTAGTTCGTGC
>JAHAYB010000004.1 GCA_018384835.1 Comamonas sp. | reverse complement strand
CCACGAATGCAGATATCGAAATCAGCGAAGTCAGAACGGGATGAGCGGGATTGAAAATGAGTGTGCGCCATGGGGGAGAATTGTAGGAGCTTGGGCTTGTTCCAAAAAATCGATCAGGCCAATCAGGCCAATCAGGCGAATGGATGAAAGATGCTTCACATGCTTAAACCTCTGCAATCACTGCAACCACTACTGCAATACCTCCCCCACCTCACCCGCACCCTCTGCCTGAGCGCCGCCATCGCCGCCACCGGCTTGGGCGCAGGCTTGCTCACCGGCTGCGCCAACACCACCGATTCAGGCGCTATCGGCCTGCAACGCAGCCAGTTGCTTTTAGTCTCTGGCGAGCAGCTCAACGCGCAGGCGGCGGAGGGCTTTCAACAACTGGTCGCGGATGCCAGCGCAAAGAAAAAGCTCAACACCAACGCCGCTATGACGCAGCGGGTGCGCAAAATCGGCCAAGACTTAATCGCGCAGACTGGCGCTTTTCGCGCCGACGCTCGCGCTTGGCAGTGGGAGATTCATGTTTTTCAGTCCGATGACATCAACGCCTTTTGCGCCCCCGGCGGCAAAATTGGGGTCTATACCGGCATTGTGGAGCGCCTCAAACTCACGGATGATGAGCTAGCGGCCATCATGGGGCACGAAATCGCCCACGCCCTGCGCGAGCACTCGCGCGAGAAAGCCTCGCAGCAAATGGTCTCGGGCTTGATTTCTGGCACTGTGGCCGCCACCACCGGCATTGGTGGCGATTTTGTGAACGTCGGCTCGCAAATGCTGGTTCACCTGCCCAACTCGCGCAATATGGAGCTGGAATCTGACATCATCGGCCTAGAGCTGATGGCACGCGCTGGCTACGACCCGCGCAACGCGCCCAATCTATGGAAGAAAATGCAGGCGGCCAGCGGCGGCGCTCAAGGCGCGGCCTTCATGAGCACCCACCCGGCTGATGAAGTGCGCATTCGCACGATGGAGCAAACCATCCCTAAAGTGCTTCCCCTCTATCAACAAGCAAAATTGCGTAAGTAATTCAGCAAGTTAAGCAAGTTAAATAAACAAAGGAAATTATCCCCATGAGTTTGAAATGCGGCATCGTTGGCCTGCCCAACGTTGGTAAATCCACCCTGTTCAACGCCCTGACCAAAGCGGGCATTGCAGCCGAAAACTACCCCTTCTGCACCATCGAACCCAATACCGGTGTGGTCGAAGTGCCCGACCCCCGCCTTGATGCGCTGGCCGAAATCGTCAAACCCGAGCGCACCGTGCCCGCCATTGTGGAGTTTGTCGATATTGCCGGTCTGGTCGCAGGAGCGAGCAAAGGCGAAGGCTTGGGCAACCAGTTTTTGGCGCATATCCGCGAAACCGATGCCATCGTTAATGTGGTGCGCTGCTTTGAAGACGATAACGTCGTACACGTGGCCGGTCGCGTTGACCCGATTGCTGACATCGAAGTTATTCAAACCGAACTGTGTCTGGCCGATATGGCCACGGTGGAAAAATCGCTCACCCGCTACAGCAAAGCCGCCAAAAGCGGCAATGACAAAGAGGCGGCGGCGCTGGTCAAGGTACTCACGCCGGTGCTGGAAGCGCTCAACGAAGGCAAGCCCGTGCGCAGCCTGAACCTCAGCGCCGAAGACCAAGCCCTCATCAAACCCCTGCACCTGATTACCGCCAAACGCGCCATGTTTGTCGGCAATGTGGCCGAAGACGGTTTTGAGAACAACCCCCTGCTCGCCCGCTTGGAAGAATACGCCGCCGCGCAAAACGCCCCCGTGGTGGCCATCTGCGCCAAGATAGAAGCCGAAATGGCCGAAATGGGCGACGAAGACCGCGATATGTTCCTAGAAGAACTGGGCTTGCAAGAACCCGGCCTGAACCGCCTGATTCGCGCTGGCTATAGCCTGCTGGGCTTGCAAACCTACTTCACCGCCGGGGTGAAAGAAGTCCGCGCCTGGACGATTCGCCAAGGGGATACCGCCCCCCAAGCCGCTGGCGTGATTCACGGTGACTTTGAACGCGGCTTTATCCGCGCCCAAACCATCGCTTTTGACGACTTCATCACCTACAAAGGCGAAGCTGGCGCGAAAGAAGCCGGCAAGCAACGCGCCGAGGGCAAGGACTATGTGGTCAAGGATGGGGATGTGTTGAACTTTTTGTTCAACGTTTAAGCCCCATCAAGCGTTAATTTTTTCCAAGCAATACCCCAGCCCGCGCACGGTGGCAATGCGGATGGGGCCATGCTCGATTTTCTTGCGCAGGCGGTGGATATAGACCTCAATGGCGTTGTTGCTAACCTCTTCGCCCCATTCGCACAGGCGCTCGACCAGTTGGTCTTTGCTCACTAGGCGGCCTGCGCGTTGTAGCAGCACCTCCAGCAGCCCTAGTTCGCGGGCGGATAGCTCTACCATCTTGCCGTCAATGGTGGCTACGCGGCCTGCTTGGTCATATTCCAGCGGGCCGTGTTTGATGGTGTTGCTCACCCCGCCCATGCCACGGCGCGTTAGGGCGCGTACCCGCGCCTCCAGCTCTTGCAGGCTAAAGGGCTTGGCCATGTAGTCGTCTGCGCCCAAGTCCAGCCCTTTAATGCGCTCTTCTACGCTGTCGGCAGCTGTCAAAATCAATACCGGCAAGGTGTTGCCACGGGCGCGTAGGCGGCGCAATACCTCTAGGCCGTGCAAACGCGGCAAGCCCAGGTCAAGAATCAGCAGGTCAAAATGGTCAAAGGTTTGTAGTGCTGAATCGGCCTCCGAGCCGCTGGCCACATGGTCCACCACGGCACCATTGGCACGCAGGCTGCGTAGCAGGCCATCGGCCAGTACTTGGTCATCTTCGGCAATCAAAATACGCATCGAGCCGCTCCTTCAGTTATCAGTTATACGTGTGCGTCAAACCTGAGTATGCCGCTTACGGACGGCATTTTGGCCTTGGTGGGCGCTTGTTTGCAACGAACTTGCAGCCGCTGCTTTTCCCCTTCAATGGCAGGTTTTTTCTGAAAAAACGCTTGCACCTAGCCGCCTTGGCCTGATATGGCTGCCAGCCCCCCCCTACAATGCGCCCTTGCCCATGGGTCTAAGGCTCTGGGCTTGCGTATTATTTTTTTGGAGTTATCTGGTGTTTATCTCTTCCGCTTATGCCCAAACTGCTGCCGCTGGCGGCGGTGATTTAATGAGTCAACTCAGCAGTATGCTGCCCCTGGTGCTGATGTTTGTGGCGCTGTACTTCATCATGATTCGCCCGCAGATGAAGCGCCAAAAAGAGCACCGCGCCATGGTCGAAGCCCTAGCCAAGGGCGATGAGGTGGTTACCGCCGGTGGTGTTTTAGGGCGCGTGGTGGATTTGGATGAGCAATACCTGCACGTGGAAGTCGCCAGCGGCGTACGCCTGCAAGTGCAGCGCCCTGCTGTTACGCAAGTGCTGCCCAAAGGCACGATGAAGTCATGAATCGCTACCCACTTTGGAAGTACGCCATTCTTGCGGTGGCGTTACTGATAGGGGTCTTATTCACACTACCCAACTTTTTTGGCGAAGCGCCTGCGGTGCAGGTTTCTTCGGCCAAGGCCACTGTCAAAGTCGATACCAGCACGCTGGCGCAGGTCGAAGCCGCCTTGCAAAGCGTGGGCGCTGTGCCCGATACGCTGGCGCTGGAGGGCAATTCGGTACGCGCCCGTTTTGCCACGCCCGATGAGCAGCTCAAGGCCAAAGACGCGATTGAAAAAGCCCTCATCACCGACTCGCTAGACCCTAGCGACCCGCAATACATCGTGGCGCTGAACCTCGTGCCCCGCACCCCCGCCTGGCTGGCGGCCATTGGTGCCCAGCCGATGTATCTGGGGCTGGATTTGCGCGGTGGTGTGCACTTCATGTTGCAAGTGGATATGCAGGCAGCGCTGACCAAGAAGGCCGACTCCTTTGCGGGCGATTTGCGCTCTTTGCTGCGCGATAAGAACATTCGCCACGGCGGTATCAGCCGCGATGGCCAGACCATTGATATCCGCCTGCGCAGCCAAGACGATGCCACGGCCACGCGCCGACTCATCACCGACCAGCTACCCGACCTGCAAGTGGCCGACTCGGCAAACAGCGGCGGCAGTAGCAGTACGGATATACGCCTACGCGCCAGCATCAAGCCCGAGGCACTGCGTAAAGTGCAGGAGCAAGCGCTCAAGCAAAACATCACCACGCTGAACAACCGTATCAACGAGCTGGGCGTGGCCGAGCCGGTGATTCAGCAGCAAGGGCTAGACCGCATCGTGGTGCAACTGCCCGGTGTGCAGGACACGGCCAAGGCTAAAGACATTTTGGGCCGCACCGCCACGCTAGAGCTACGCATGGTGGATGAAAGCACCGAAGGCCGCGCCGCTGAAATGGGCAGCGCCCCTGTGCCCTTTGGTTCTGAGCGCTACCTTGACCGCAACGGCCAAGCGGTGATTGTGAAAAAGCAAGTCATCCTGACCGGCGAAAACCTGACCGATGCCCAGCCCGGCTTTGACAGCCAAACGCAAGAACCCACCGTCAACCTGGTGCTGGATGCCAAGGGCGCACGTATCTTTAAGGACATCACCCGCGAGAGCATCGGCAAACGCATGGCCATCATCCTGTTTGAAAAAGGCAAGGGTGAGGTGGTGACCGCCCCCGTAATTCGCAGCGAAATTGGCGGCGGACGGGTGCAAATCTCAGGCCGCATGAGCACTACCGAAGCACACGATACCTCGCTGCTGCTGCGTGCCGGTTCTCTGGCTGCTCCGATGGAAATCATTGAGGAATACACCATTGGCCCTAGCTTGGGTGCCGACAACATCCAGCGCGGTATTGATTCCGTGGTCTGGGGCATGGTGGTGATTGCCGCGTTCATGTGTGTTTACTACATGCTGTTTGGCGTGTTTTCTACGATTGCGCTGTCGGTGAACTTGCTGCTCATCATGGCGGTGCTGTCCATGCTGCAAGCCACGCTGACCCTGCCCGGCATTGCGGCGATGGCGCTGACCATCGGTGTGGCGATTGATGCTAACGTCTTAATCAACGAGCGTATCCGTGAAGAACTACGCGCTGGCCTCTCGCCTCAAGCAGCCATTCATGCGGGCTATGACCGCGCTTGGGCAACGATTCTCGACTCCAACCTGACCACCTTGATTGTTGGCCTGGCGCTGCTGGCCTTTGGTTCAGGCGTGGTGCGCGGCTTTGCGGTGGTGCATTGCATTGGCATTGCGACCAGCATGTTCTCGGCGGTGTTCTTCTCGCGTGGATTGGTGAATCTGTGGTACGGCGGCAAGAAAAAGCTCAAATCCCTCTCGATTGGCCAAGTCTGGAAGCCCGAAGGCGAGCCGACTGCGGACAACGCGACCCACTCCATCACCCCCACTGAGCAATAACAGGAGGAAAACGACATGGAGTTTTTCCGCATCCGCAAAGACATCCCCTTCATGAAATATGCGTTGATTTTCAACGTGATTTCTATTCTTACCTTTGTGCTGGCGGTGTTCTTTTTGGTCACGCGCGGACTGCATCTATCGGTGGAATTTACCGGCGGCACGGTCATGGAGGTGGCTTACACCCAAGCCGCTGATCTGCCCAAGGTGCGCGAAACCGTAGGCAGCCTGGGCTACCGCGACGTGGTGGTGCAGAACTTCGGCACAGCGCGGGATGTGATGATTCGCCTGCCGGTGCAAAAGGGCGTGACCTCTGCCCAGCAAAGCGAGCAGGTACTTTCAGCCCTTAAAGCGCAGGATGAAAGCGTTACCCTGCGGCGAACAGAGTTCGTCGGCCCCCAAGTCGGCGAGGAGCTAATGACCAACGGCCTGTTGGCGCTAGGCGTGGTGCTGCTGGGCATCATTGCTTACTTGGCCGTGCGCTTTGAATGGAAGTTTGGCGTAGCGGCTGCGTTTGCCAACTTTCACGACGTGGTTATCATCTTGGGGTTTTTTGCCTTCTTTCAGTGGGAGTTTTCGCTGTCGGTGCTGGCCGGTGTGCTGGCGGTGCTGGGCTATTCGGTGAACGAATCGGTGGTGGTGTTTGACCGCATCCGCGAGAAATTCCGCAAAACGCGCAACATCAGCACCCCAGCGGTGATTGACCACGCCATTACCTCCACCATGAGCCGCACCATCATCACCCACGCTTCTACCGAGGCGGTGGTGCTGGCCATGTTCTTCTTTGGGGGGCCTAGCCTGCATTACTTTGCACTGGCACTGACGATTGGTATCGTGTTTGGCATTTACTCGTCGATTTTTGTGGGTTCGGCCATCGTCATGTGGCTGGGCGTGAAGCGCGAAGACCTCGTGAAACCCCGCAAGGAAGACACAGACCCCAACGACCCTAACGCCGGGGCGGTGGTGTAGGCTTGCACCTGTCAACGCCTTTGCTGACTTGCGTAGCGCCTCTTGACGGGGCGCTTTTTTGTTTTAAGCACGTGTTCCAACAGAACCCGGCTGGAGTTGCCACCTATGCCAGAGCTTGCCCTTGCCCCTACCGACCTGCTGCATATCACCGACCTAGAGGCCGCCATCAACTACTGGTGTGCGCAACTGCCCTGCACACCCCAGCACCCACTGCCCGCGCCTATTGCCGCCTTGGCAGAGGTCTATGCCCAAATGATTGTGCAAAACCGAAGTACCCTGCCTGCCCAAGCCCTGTCCAGCGTTGCCCTGCAAGCCTGGCTGGATTGGTACAGCACCCAGCCCGATACCCCGTGCATTGCCATCTGCTCCACCAGCCAGGGCGATGAGGTGTGCAAGGGCTGTGGCCGCAGCTTTACCGAGGTGCAGCACTGGCTTAGTTTCAGCCCCTTTGCCAAACGCGCCACCTGGCGGCGCATTCAAAGCCAGGCCAGCGCCCTACGCTTTACCCGTTATGCCGAGCG
>JAHAYB010000493.1 GCA_018384835.1 Comamonas sp. | reverse complement strand
GGGCCTTTTTCTTCCACCACCAAAATTTCTTTTAGCCCGTGGGCGAAGGCTTGCAGGCCGGTTTGCTCTAGCGGATAGGTCAGCCCCAGTTTGCGCAGGCGTACACCGGCGTTGGCCAGGTCATTGGTCGATACACCCAGGCGGCGGAAGACTTCCATCACATCGTGGTGGGCTTTGCCCGCCGTCAGAATGCCAATCTGCGCCACAGGGCTGGTGATGATGTCGCGGTCTAAAGGGTTGACGCGGGCAAATGCTGCCACCGCCTCCAGCTTGTCATGCAGGCGCGATTCCAGGCGCAGCGAGGGCAGGTCTGGCCAGCGGTAATGCAGGCCGTCGTTGGGTGCTTGGTGGCCGCTGATGGTTTGCACCTCTTCATTGCTGCGCCAGCGGCTGGCCTCTTGCAACAAGGCATCTAGGTTGACGGTGGCGCTGCTCTCCACCACTTCAGACAGGGCCGTCATGCCCACCCAGGCACCGCTGTAGCGCGATAAGGCATAGCCGTACAGGCCAAAGCTCACCAGCTCGCCCACATCAGCGGGGGAGAGCACTGGCATCTGCCAAGACTGGAACACCTGGTCGCTTTGGTGCGGCATGGAGGAGGAGACGCAGCCGTGGTCATCACCTGCCACCACCAGCACCCCGCCGTGGGGCGAAGAGCCATACACATGGCCATGCTTGAGGGCATCGCCCGCCCTGTCCACGCCGGGGCCTTTGCCGTACCACATGCCAAACACGCCATCGACGGTGCGCTCGGGGTCAGACTCCACGCGCTGCGTGCCTAGCACCTGGGTTGCGCCCAGCTCTTCATTGATGGCGGGCACAAACTCAATGCCTGCCTGCTGCATACGCTCGCCCTGCTGCCAAATCACCTGATCAACCATGCCCAGGGGGGAGCCACGGTAGCCGCTGATAAAGCCCCGCGTATTCAGGCCGCGTTGCGTATCTTGGGTGCGTTGCAACAGCATCAGGCGCACCAGGGCTTGTGTGCCGGTCAGGAAGACCGTGCCCTGGTCAGCCCACAGATTGTCTTTCAGGGCGTAGTCGCGCAGGGCGGGCTGGGGGGGCGTAAGCGTCGTGGCGGTAGCGGGGGCGGCAGTCATAACAAGTCTCCAAATCAATTTTGGAAATGGTATGCGCCTATCTGGGAAAATATATTATTATTTTTGGCGTAAATTCAAATTTTTGAGAAAATTATTCTTCAAATAAAGGTTTTTTGAGTATGGATGATATTTACAGCAGAAAAATCCTCCAGGCGTTGCAAGAAGATTCGCGCCTGACGGTGCAGCAACTGTCCGAGCGGGTGGGCTTGTCCACCACCCCTTGCTGGAAGCGGGTCAAAGACCTGGAGGCACGCGGCATCATCACCGGCTACACGGTGCGCGTGGACAGAAAAAAAGCCGGCCTACAACTGATGGTGATGGCCGAAGTCAACCTAGAGCGCCACACCGACCACAGCGTGGCCGCCTTTGAGGCCGCCGTGGCCGCCACCCCGCAAATTGTGCGCTGCTATTCCACCACCGGCCAGGCCGACTATGTGCTGACCGTGCTGGCGGCGGACATTGAGCAGTATGAGCAACTGCTGCTAGGCCATTTATTCAAGCTGCCCGGCGTGGCGCATGTGCGCTCCAGCATCGTGCTGCGCGAGGTGAAGGGCGATGGGGTGTTGCCGGTGTAGGGGGGCATAAGGGGGCGCTAGTGCAGCCAAGTTGTACTGCCCGCCGCCCCGCCCACCCCTCTTGCTATTGCCCTACCTACTGCCGCGCTGTGCGCACGGTGGGCGGCATGGCCAGAGGGTGGCTGGTGCGCAGAGGGTTGATATCCAGCCCACCGCGTCGGGTGTAACGGGCATAGACGCTGAGTTTGAGCGGGCGGCAGCGCTGCCAGATGTCGGTAAAGATGCGCTCTACGCAATGCTCGTGAAATTCGTTGTGGTTGCGAAAGCTGATGATGTATTGCAGCAGCCGCTCTTGGTCAATTTGTGCGCCGGTGTAGCTGATTTGCACGCTGCCCCAATCCGGCTGGCCGGTCACCAGGCAGTTGCTTTTCAGCAGGCGGCTGGTAAGCACTTCGGTCACGGGCGGCTCATCATGATTGGCACGTAGTAGCTCGGGGGCGGGCTGGTAGTGCTGGCATTCAATGTCTAGGCGGTCCAGGTTCAGGCCGCTGAGTTCTTGCAGGGGCTGCTGGTCAAAGTCTTCCGGCAGTACCAGACGCAGGCCGATGCTGGCGCTGTGTGCCGCACCGTGCCAAGCGCAGGCGCTGAGGTCGCGGCGCAGGTGTTCGAGTACGGCTTGGCTGTCGTCAAAGCGGCTGTTGTTAAAGCTGTTGAGGTAGAGCTTGAAGGATTTGCTCTCTACCAAGCAGGGGGTTTCGCAGGGGATGGTGGCTTGCAGCAGCGCCACTTGCGGCTTGCCGCGCTGATTGAGCCAAGACAGTTCGTAGCCCGTCCACAGATCTGCACCAAAAAATGGCAGTGCTGCGCCTTCGGCCAGCCCTAAAGTGCTGCGCTGCGGGGCGCGGGGCAGGGGGTAGAGCAGACTGGGGTCGTATTGGTCGGCGTAGGCAACGCTTTTGCCTAGGGTGGATTGTTCGGGGCTGTGCATAGTCACATGGTTCTTTACCGCATTAGGCGGCTTGTTGGCGCTGAAACACCAGGCGCTGGGCGGTGGAGGCGGCGCTGGCGTAGGCATAGCCTTCCAGGTTGAAGTCTTGCAGGTCTTGGGGGCGGCTGGCTTGTTGTTCAATCGCCCAGCGTGCCATTAGCCCGCGTGCGCGTTTGGCGTAGAAGCTGATGATTTTGTAAGCGCCGTTCTTGTAGTCTTGAAAGCCGCATTCGACCACTGGGGCGCGGAGGATGCGGGTATCCACAGCCTTGAAATACTCTTGCGAGGCGAGGTTGATGACTACCGGCTGGCTATCGTCCTGCTGGCGTTGGTTGAGGTAGTCCGCAATGCGGCTGCCCCAGTAGGCGTAGAGGTTGCTGCCCAGTGGGTTTGCCAGTTTGCTGCCCATTTCCAGGCGGTAGGGCTGCATCCAGTCCAGGGGGCGCAGCACACCGTACAGGCCACTGAGCATGATGAGGTGCTCGTTCGCCCAGGTGACTTGTTGGGCATTCAGGCGGTAGGCATCCAGCCCTTCATAGACATCGCCATTAAAGGCGAACAGGGCAGCACGGGCGTTGTCGGCGCTGAAGTCGGTGCTCCAGGCGGCATTGCGGGCAGCGTTGAGCTGGGCGAGTTTGTCGCTAATGCCCATCAGCTTGGCCAGGTCTTGCGGGGCAAGCTGGCGCAGCAGCGCTATCAGTTCAGCAGATTGGGGGATGAAGGCGGGCAGGCTGTGCGCCAGCGCGGCAACATCTGGGGGCAGGGGGCTTTTGTAGTCCAGCGACTTGGCGGGCGAGAGTAGAAACAACATGGCGGTGCAATCCTCCAATAGCCCAACACCCCCGCTGCGGTTGCAATTGCAATTGCAATTGCTGTTGCTGTTGCAGCAGCAGGGGTGTTGGCGTGGCTGACGTTTAGCCTTCTTGGCGCTCTGGTACTGGTACTGGTGCTGGTGCTTGCTCGAAGGGCAGTACCAAGTTACCTAGGTCTTTGCGCGTCTCTACCAGTACCAGGGGACCTTCATCCATGACGACGGGCGCGGGGCGCTCGCGGGGGATGTGGACGGGGGCTGGCTCGGCAGCGATAGCGGCTTGCACGGCGACAACTTTGTCAGCATCAGACTGCACCCATTGCAGGCCAGCCTGTGCGGCCAGGGCTTGCAGGCTCTCGACGGGCAGGGCAAAGGCGGGCTGCTCGGCAGCCACTGGTGGCTGTGGGGTAGTTGCTTCTGCTGCTGGTGGGGCTGCATCTTCTGGGCGCTCTTCCTGGCTGGCTTGTGCTACAGCCGGGGCTTCTACAGCGGTTTGTGGCGCTGCGGCTGCGGCCTCAGCGGCGGAGCTGCTATCGCTGCTCTGTACGGGCGCTACCTCATTTGGCACAGCGGGGAGAACATCGGCAAAGTAGCTGCGGCGGCTGGGGGCTGCGGTGGCTGCGGGGCGGCTGTCTTCATCATCCAAAGGTGCGGGTAGCACGATTTCTATGGGTGTGAGGTCGGCTGCGTCTTGGCCTTCAGCGGTAAAGCCTGGCTGGGGCTGGTGGTACGGGGTGTACTGGCGCTCGGGGCGTTGGCCGTTGCGGCGGTCACGGCCATAGCGGTCGCGGGAGCGGCGGCCATTGCGCGGCGCTTCTTCCGTTTCGCTGCTGGCGGGGGTGGCCGTGCTGGTGGGGGCGACACCGTGGTCGCCGTGGTCGCCCTGCTCCGGGCTGTGGGGGTATTGCGCATCAGGCGCAGGTGCAAGTGCAGGTGCAGGACTTGTGGAGCTGCTAACGCTGCTTGCTAGGGCCGTGACGATGGCACTTTCACTATCCACTGGGGTGGGGGCGGGGGTGCTGGGCACTTCCTGCGGGCGGGGGCTGCGCTCGCGGCGAGGCTCTTGGTTGCGCTGCTCGTAGCGCTCTACCCGTTCGCTGCCGTTGCGCTCGCGCTTGGGGCGCTGTTCTGGGGATTCCATGCGCTCTTGGGGCGGGGGGTGATAGTCCTGCTCTTGCGTATTGGTATCGTGGTAGCGCTGTGCTTGGCGTTGTTCGCGCTGGCGGTAGTCACGCTGTTCACGTTGTTCGCGCTGTTCGCGGTACTCACGGTTGTCACGGCCTTCGCGTGGGTCGCGGTCGCGCTGGTTGCGGCTGTCATAGCTGCGGTCATTACGCTCGTTACGGTCATTGCGCTCGCTGCGTTCGTTGCGGCGTGTGCCATTGCGCTCATTGCGCTCGCCGCGCTCTGTGGAACGGCGGCGTGGTTCGTTGCGTCGCCCTTCGCGTGGGCTGGCGCTGGGGGCGGCAGGCGTGGGGGCGGGCATAGGAGCCGGCGCTGGGCCAAATCCAAATAGGCTTTTGAGCCAAGAGAAAAAACCTTGCTCTTGCACCACCGGCGGCTGAGGAGGCGCAGAAGCAGCGGCCGACGCAGAGCGCGGGTTACTACTGCCGGTTTGCGAACGGGGCTGTGGCTGGGGAGCCGGTGGGGTATCGGGCAACACGCCTTTGATGACGGGGGTTTGCCTGTTGGTCGGCTCTTGCGAGCGGCGGGTGACGCGGGTGTCTTCCTCCACCTCTTCGGCCAGTTGGTAGCTGGCATCCATGGTTTCTAGGCGTGGGTCGTCGTGTTTGAGGCGCTCTAGGCGGTAGTGCGGGGTTTCCAGCCCTTTGTGGGGAACCATGAGCACCGAGACGCGCTGCTTGAGCTCGATTTTAGAAATCTCAGCACGCTTTTCGTTGAGCAGGAAGCTGGCGACCTCGACCGGCACTTGGCAATGCACGGCGGCGGTGTTGTCCTTCATGGACTCTTCTTGAATGATGCGCAGAATTTGCAGCGCCGAGCTTTCCGTGTCGCGGATATGGCCTGCACCGCCGCAGCGTGGGCAGGGGGTGGATGCGCCTTCGCTCAGGGCAGGTTTGAGGCGCTGGCGGCTCATCTCCAGCAGGCCAAATTTGCTGATAGCGCCAAACTGCACGCGGGCGCGGTCTTGGCGCAGCGCGTCGCGCAGGCGGTTTTCTACTTCGCGGCGGTTTTTCTGCTCGTCCATGTCGATGAAGTCAATCACCACTAGGCCGCCTAGGTCGCGCAGGCGCATTTGGCGAGCCACTTCGTCAGCGGCTTCCAGGTTGGTGCGGGTGGCGGTTTCTTCGATGTCGCCGCCCTTGATGGCGCGTGCCGAGTTCACGTCCACACTGACTAACGCTTCGGTATGGTCAATCACAATTGCCCCGCCTGAGGGCAGGGTGACGGTGCGCGAGTAGGCCGATTCGATTTGGTGCTCGATTTGAAAGCGCGAGAACAGCGGCGCGTCGTCGCGGTAGCGTTTGACGCGGTTGGCGTATTCGGGCATGACGTGCTGCATGAATTGCTGCGCTTGCTCAAAGATGTCGTCCGTGTCAATCAGGATGTCGCCAATGTCGTGGTTGAAATAGTCGCGGATAGCGCGAATAACGAGGCTCGATTCTTGGTAAATCAAGAACGCACCTTTGCCCGCGTGGGCTGCGCCTTCCACCGCGTCCCAGAGTTTGAGCAGGTAGTCCAAATCCCATTGCAGCTCTGGGGCGCTGCGGCCAATGCCGGCGGTGCGGGCAATGATGCTCATGCCCTTGGGGTAGTCGAGCTGGTCCATGGCTTCTTTAAGCTCGGCGCGGTCTTCGCCCTCAATGCGGCGGCTCACTCCGCCACCGCGTGGGTTGTTGGGCATGAGCACCACGTAGCGCCCGGCCAGGCTGATAAAGGTGGTAAGCGCTGCGCCTTTGTTGCCGCGCTCTTCTTTTTCCACCTGAACAATCAGCTCTTGCCCTTCTTTGATGGCTTCGTTAATGCGTGCTTGGCTGGGGGCGATGCCCTCAACAAAGTATTGTTTGGAGATTTCTTTGAAGGGCAAAAAGCCATGGCGCTCTTCGCCGTAATCGACAAAGCAGGCTTCTAGCGAAGGCTCAATGCGGGTGACTACCGCTTTGTAGATATTACCCTTGCGCTGCTCGCGCCCCTCGATTTCGACTTCATAGTCCAGCAGTTTTTGGCCATCGACAATCGCCAGGCGGCGTTCTTCAGCTTGGGTGGCGTTAATGAGCATCCGTTTCATGATGCGCTTCCTTTTCTTGGCAATAGGGCAGACTGGCGGTGGACGGCAAGCTCTGCCTGCCTGAGCCAACTGCCTTTGGAGAATTATTTACAAAGACAACGAGCACGGCGATACCTGCCAAGCCATGAGCATTGCAATACCGATGAAAGGAGAACGACACAACAGCACGTTAGCCCCTGCGCTACCTCTGCCAATCAGGCAGTGAGCGCTACCAACTACCAACTGGGCGCAACATGCGCTAGCAGCAGCGCGGCGCGGCCATTGCCCTTAAAGCCCTAACCGGCCTGTGCTGGCGGGCAGCGCAAACCGGGGTAAGAGCAAAGGCGGGGGGCTGGGGTCAAGGCAGTGGCGCTGCACCAGCAGCAGGCTTGGATGCGTAGCGCTTGCAAGTGGCAGCGGCTGCCATTTTTTTGCAAGGTGCGCACCCACTCGGTTGCAGCGCAAGCGGTTTTGCGCTTGCTGCATCCAAGTCAAAAGCCAGAGTAGAAAAAGCCACATACCTCAGTTCGTGCGAGATTAAAACCGCTGGCCTTGAGCCAACGGCTGAAAAATTCCATTCAGCGTATTGCAATACCAGAGCGATGACCCTCTCAGCAAAAATCCATTAAGCACCAAGGCGGGTACATCAGCGGTATCAACCGGCCTGCGCTTGGGGAGATGGCGTATGGACTAAAATCCATAAAAATCAACCATTTACAAATACTCAAGCACAGGTGAACCATATTATAGAGGGCAAGCCCCCCACCCCAAGGGCAAATACCACTGCTGCCACTGCTGCCAACGCCGGTACTGCCTCGGCGCAAGTGCGCTGGCTGCACGTTGGCGCAGAAGAGGCCGGCCAGCGGCTAGACAACTACCTGATGCGCCACTTAAAGGGCGTTCCCAAAACCCACCTGTACCGCATCATCCGCAGCGGTGAGGTGCGCATCAACAAAGGCCGTTGCAGCGCCGATACCCGCGTGCAGGAGGGCGATACCGTGCGCCTGCCGCCCGTGCGGGTGGCGCAAAGCAGCAGCCCCAATACACCCGATAAGGCCACGCCCAGCAACCATGCGCCAGCGCGGCAGTTCCCCATTCTGTTTGAAGATGAGGCGATTTTGGCCATCGACAAACCCGCTGGCGTGGCCGTGCATGGCGGCAGCGGTCTGAGCTTTGGCGTAATTGAGCAACTGCGCCGCGCCCGCCCGCAGGCCGTGTTTTTGGAGCTGGTGCATCGCCTAGACCGCGAGACTTCGGGCATCTTGCTGGTGGCCAAGAAGCGCTCGGCGCTCAAGCACCTGCAAGACCAGTTTCGCCAAAGAGCCACCGGCAAAACCTATCTGGCACTGGTTGCGGGCGCTTGGCCTGCGCAGCAGCAGCGCATTCACACCCCGCTGCACAAATACCTGCTGCCCAACGGCGAGCGGCGCGTGCGCACTACCACCACCGACGACCCCGATGCCATGAGCGCCATCACCCTGGTACAGCTGCGCCAGCAATGGCCTGCGCGGCATGTGCAGGGCTTGCCCGCCATGAGCTTGCTGGAAGTCACCATTCAAACCGGGCGCACCCACCAGATTCGCGTTCACCTCGCCAGCCAAGGGCATGGCATTGTGGGTGACGATAAATATGGCGACTTCGCCTTGAACAAGCGCCTGCCCAAGCAGGGCTTGTCGCGCATGTTTCTTCATGCTTGGCGCTTGGACTTTGTTCACCCCGTGACGGGGGAGGCTATGCGCTTGGAAGCAGCCCTACCGCCTGAGCTGGCCAGCTTTTTGCCAGCCGTAGAAGCGCAGTAATCGAGTTTTTGAGTTTTTGAAGTTTTTTGACAGGACAGTTTTTATGCAAAACACGCACTACCAGCGTTTTGAACTTTTGGTATTCGATTGGGACGGAACCCTGTTTGACTCCACCGCTGCCATCACCCGCAGCATTCAACTGGCGGTAAAGGACGTGGGCGGCACCATCCCCAGCACCGAGCAAGCCGCCTATGTGATTGGCATGGCACTAGGCCCGGCTTTGGCGCGTGCCGCCCCCGATGTGCCCAAGGAAAAATACCCTGAGCTATCGCAGCGCTACCGCTACCACTACCTGCGCCAGCAAGAGCAGTTGAGCCTGTTTGACGGCATCTTGCCCATGCTGCACCAACTGCGCGAGCGCGGGCACAAGCTGGCCGTAGCCACCGGCAAAAGCCGCCTGGGCTTAAACCAAGTGCTAGAACAAGAAGCCCAGTTGCGTCCCCTATTCGATGCCACCCGCACCGCTGATGAAACCGCCGGCAAGCCCCACCCCCTAATGCTGCAAGAGCTGATGGCCGAGCTAGATGTGCCGCCCGAGGGTCTGCTGATGATTGGCGACACCACCCATGACCTATACATGGCACGCAATGCCGGATGCGCCAGCGTAGGCGTAGCCTATGGCGCACATGACCCCACTGGCTTTGCCGATTGCCAGCCCCTATTTACCGCCGCCAACGTGGCGCAATTGCAGCAGTGGTTGCTGGAACAGGCTTGAAATTGCCTTTGTGCATCAATACCCCTCAATACCCATCAATACCCTCAGGCGATAAAAGCAGATAATTATTCAATCATTGAAGGCATACATTTATCTGCAATCAGATTGCGTAGCCAGCTATTGCCAGGGTCTTTATGAAAGCGGCTATGCCAAAACTGATCAATCGCTAGCTGCGGTAGCTCAACAGGATGCTTAGAAATAGCCAGAGAAAATGGGGACATATTGGGTTTTGCCAGCACTTCAGGTATTGTTGCGATCAGATTGCTGTTACTGAGCAGGCGCTCCAAACTAGCGTAATTAGGCACTCTTAGTTTGATATTTCTATGAATCCCCTGCTTCTCAATCAACTCATCAATGCGAATATGCCCCGTACCAGAAGCGGTAACAATCGCATGTTCAGCCTCCATAAAATCTTTTAGGGAGATGGGCTGAGATGCCAAAGGGTGGTCACGCCGAAAAGCACAAACATAACCTTGTTTATAAAATTGGCGGCGGAAAAACCCAGCTTCCAAGCCATCAATCAGACCTATTGCCAAATCAATACGCCCAGCCTCCATTTCACTTTTAAGTGATTCGATATTATCACGCACAATAGTAATAGAGACGTGAGGCGCTTCAGTTCCCAATATTTGTAAAAGGCGGGGGAGGATATAAACCTCACCAATATCAGACATACGGATAGTGAAGTTTCGCCGACTTTCTAGCGGATTGAACTCAAATTGCTGACCAATGGTGCTTCTGAGTGCCCCTAATGAAGAGCAAATTGGCTCGGCAATATATAAGGCGTAGGATGTTGGCTCCATCCCTTTGGGCGTGCGGCAAAAAAGCTCATCGCCAAACAACTGGCGTAAACGCTTTAAGGAGCGGCTAATTGCTGGCTGGGTAACCCCAAGATGATTGGCTACAGCAGAAACGCTGCGCTCTTTCATCAGCTCATCAAAAATAATGAGAAGATTCAGGTCAAAATTTTTTAAGTCCATGGGGCATCTCCAAAAAATCCGCCCCATTTAGCAGCAAGCTACAGGCTTGAGAGCGTCGTAGGGCGTAGCAAATGCTACACCACCCACAACGACCTCACCCGCTGCGCGGCAAGCCCCAGGCTTAACCCCCAAGGGCGCAGCGCAGCCTAATACAGCCCTAAAACCGCTCTAAAACAGCCCTAAGTCAAAGAGGGCATTCGGATGCGTAGGCATCCTGGTGCTTGGGCAAAGGAGTGGCAATGGTTTTTAGCACCGCTTGCCCTGCACCATCCTTAATAGGACTTACGCAAACTATAAATTAAGGCAGAAATTTGGGAACCCGCCTCATCAAATGCGTCCCCCATCCCCCACTGGTCATAAAAAAATCGAGTGGCATTGGCAGATAAGGCAACGGCTGCACCTACTTCACGCAACTCGGCTGCTTGTTCGTAGATATCTACTTCAATACCATGGTGGCGCATTGCAATAGCAAAAGTTAAGCCGCCAATACCGCCGCCAATAACAGCGATACGTTGAACTTTGTTAATTTCTTGATGTGGCATAAAACCATCTCCTTTACCTATTTAAGATTGATGTATTGACTGAATGAAGCAAATATTAAAGCAACTCAAACACCAAGAGCTGTTTTATTTCCAGTGCTATCGGGCGATGAGGATAAATCTCATATCCACTTGATGCAATGCCTTTGCAGTTATATAGCTTATAACCATTGTTTATACAGTCAAAATTTGACTATCAAAAATGTTATAGCTCTATAAGTAATATAGCTAGCCCCCTTGGAGCGAAGGCCAATAGCTGGTGCTCACAGCCCTTGCAAGCGACGCAAGCCCTGCTTGCCAGCCCCTAGGACGGGCGCTGGCATACTTGCCTGCTTTGCCATGTATTGAAAGCGATTTGCTATGAACCGCACACCGCCCTTAGGCGAGCAGCAACCCACCTCCAGCGCCGTGCCAGGCCAAGACCTGTGGAGCACCCACAACGCCGCCAGCGCCCAAGCACCTGGCTGGGAGCGCGAGCTGCTAGAGCGCCTAGCCTTTGCCAGCCTGCGCGAGCAACGCGCTGCCCGGCGCTGGCGCATTGGTATGCGCCTGCTGTGGCTAACGCTGTTCATTGCGGGTCTATGGTGGCTGGGGCGCGAGAGTGTGGGCAGCAGCCCCAGCAGCCCGCATACGGCGGTGGTAGAAATCAAGGGCGAAATAGCCTCCGGCGCTAATGCCAGTGCCGAGGCCATCAACAGCGCCATGCGTGCCGCCCTGCAAGACAGTGGCTCGCGCGCCTTGGTGCTGCTCATCAATTCTCCCGGCGGCAGCCCAGTGCAGGCGGGCATGATTACCGATGAAATCGTGCGCCTCAAAGCCCTGCACCAAAAGCCGGTGTATGCCGTGGTGGAGGAGTCTTGCGCCTCAGCCGCGTACTACATCGCCTCTGCGGCAGACGCGATTTTTGTGGATAAGGCCAGCATCGTTGGCAGCATTGGCGTACTCATGGACGGCTTTGGCTTTACCGATGCCATGCAAAAGCTAGGCGTAGAGCGCCGCCTACTCACCGCTGGCGACAACAAAGGGCTGCTTGACCCCTTCAGCCCTTTAAGCGAGAGCCAGCGCCAGCACGCACAAACCATGCTCAACCAAATCCACCAACAATTTATTGATGTGGTGCAGCGCGGGCGTGGCGAGCGCTTGCAATCTTCAGACGAGATTTTCAGTGGCCTATTCTGGACGGGCGAGCAAGCCATCACCCTTGGGCTGGCTGACAAACTAGGCTCTCTTGACAGCGTGGCGCGCGATATTGTGCAAACAGAAGAAATCATCGACTACACCCGCCGCGACAACGTGGCCGAACGCCTGGCCAAGCGCTTTGGCGCGGCATTTGCAGAAAGTGCTGTACGCACCGGCAGCCAAGCCCTGGGAGTGCAGTTGCGCTGAGATTGAATGATTCAATTGCAGGCAAAAGCCCAGTGGCTCCTAGCTCAATCCAACACGGCTTGCCAATAGCGCGGGCGCAGCTGACGCTCACAAGGCGCTTGCGCAGGGGCGCTGGAGTGCCAAGCCACTGCCCCGCAATCGGCTGTATTGCGCAGCAAACTACCCTGTTGCTCAATGCGCTGCACCACTATTGGGGCAGGATGGCCAAAGCGATTGCGCCAGCCGCTTTGCACAATCGCCACCTGCGGCTGCACGGCTTGCAGCCAGGCGCTGGTGGTGGAGGTCTTGCTGCCGTGGTGCGCCACCAGCAGCACATCAGCGCGGGGCACTTGGCCTTGGCTGAGTAAAGCCAGCTCTTGCGCCGCCTCCATATCGCCCGTTAGTAAGGCGCTGCGGCCATCTTGCGCTTGAATGTGCAGCACGCAGCTTTGGGCATTGGTGTCGCTGGGCTTGGCGTATTGCGCCAGCCAGCGGGCATCTGGCCATAGAAAGCGAAACTGCACACCATCCCACTGCCAGCGTTGGCCTTGGGCGCAGGCTTGCCACTGCTGGCTTCTATGAGCCTGTGCCGCCAGTTTTGCAATACCGCTGCCCCATAGCTGGGCCTGGGGTTGAGCGGCCAGCACAGAGGCTGCGCCGCCTGCATGGTCCATGTCGGCATGGCTGATGATGAGTTTGTCCAGCCGCTCACCCTGGGCGCGTAGCAGGGGGACGATGGTCTGGCTGCCTGCATCCCCGGTGGCGCTCCAGCGCGGGCCAGCATCCCACAATAGGCTGTGTTGGGCAGTGCGCAGCAAGATGGCGCTGCCTTGGCCAATATCCAGCGCCAGCAACTCAAACTGCCCCGTCGCTGGGCGCGGGTTATGCCAGAGCACAGCAGGCAGCAGCAGGGGCAGCCCCAGGCCGCGCAGCCACAGCGGCCAGGGCAGTAGCAACCACAGGCCGCCCACTGCTGCCAACGCCCCCAGCCACCAAGGCGGCAAAGCCAGGTGGAGCACCGCCCCCGGCCATTGCGCCATCCAGCCCAATCCCCACAGCATGGCCTGGGCGCACCAGGCCGCGGCTGTCCACAGCACCGGCCACAAAGCGCCTAGCATGGATAGCGGGGTCAGCACCAAAGTCACCCAGGGAATTGCCCATAGATTGGTAAAAAAGCCCACGATGGACACTTGCCCAAACAGCAGCAAGGTCAAAGGTGCTAAAGCCAGCCCCAGCCACCATTGCACCCGTGCCAATTCACGCAGACTGCGCCATAAGCGGACGGGCAGGGAGGGCGACGGCGCATCTTCTGTAGCCGCATCCGCATCTGTATCTATTTGAGCGGCTTCCTCTGGGGTTAACAGAAATAGCATGGCTACGGCCACAAAACTCAGCCAAAAACCCGCTTGCAAAAGTGCCCAAGGGTCCCACACCAGCACCAGTGCCAAAGCCAGCAACCACACTCTTTGCCAAGGCCAAACCAGCCCCAGGCTGCGCAACCCCACCACCACGGCCAGCATGAGCAAAGTGCGCTGGGCAGGAATGCCCCAGCCGCTAAACAGGGCGTACAAAGTGGCCAGCAGCAGCCCCGCCCAAGCCGCCGCTTGGGGTGCAGGCCAGCGCAGGCATAGCCAGGCGCTGCGCCGCCACAGCCCACCCACCAGTGCCACCGCCAGCCAGGCAAACATGGTGATATGCAGCCCGCTAATGCTGACTAGGTGCGCTACCCCGGTATCGCGGAACAGCGCCCAATCGGCCTTGTCAATCGCAGCCTGGTCGCCCGTGACCAGCGCTGTGACCACGCCCAAAGCGCGGGCAGAGCCGGGGCTGGCCTGCAAACGTTCACGCATCCAGGCGCGGGCTTGCTCCAAGGGCGCTTGGCGGGTCTGCCCCAGCCGCTCAGGGGCGGCGGGCGCTTGGGGGCGCACATAGCCTGTGGCTTGTACGCCCTGGCTCCACCACCACAGTTCAGCATCAAAGCCGTGGGGGTTACGCGCCCCATGGGGCGGCTTGAGGCGCAGCGTCCAGCGCCAGCGCTCCCCGGCTTGTACCAGCAGGCGCTCTTGCCCAGGGGTATCGGTGTAATGGCTCAAACCCAGCAAGGGCGGCAGTTGGATGGCTTGGCCTTGGCTATCCCATGCCTGCTCCACCGCAAAGCGCCAGCGCTGGCCGCGCTCTGTTGCCTGGGGCAGGCTGACGACCACGCCCTGTACCACCACATCCACGCCCTGCCACTGGGGTAGCAGGCGCTGGCTGTCAAAGCTAGCCGCCCGCCAGCCCGTGCTGCCAAAACCCAAAGCGGCTAGGAGCAGCAAGGCCAGCACCGCTCGCCAAGCGGCTGGCAAATACTTCAAGCGATGCAGCCCCAATAAGCCCAGCAGTGCCAAAGCACAGACCCCGCCATAAGCGCCCCCAAGCCACAACTGGCCTTGCAGCATTTGCGCTGCGCAGCCCAAAACCCAGCCTGCCTGCGCCCAGGCAGACCACAGTAGCGCTGGAATGGTCTGTAAATTCTGCTGGCTTGATACCGGTGGGCTATGGTGCATGGTGATTCGATGCTATCTGCCCGTGATTTTTCGCCGCCTAGGATTTATGCCTAGAGCCACAGGCTTACCGCTAGACTGTGCGCTTTTTCATTCACAGGAAAACCACCATGAGCCACAACGTCTATGACCGCTT
>JAHAYB010000469.1 GCA_018384835.1 Comamonas sp. | reverse complement strand
CTATTATACAACATTTCCAAACTTAAATTTTCAAAAAATATATGAAAATTTTACACTGACTACTTTTTGTTGGGTTGTACTGTTGTGCAGCGCAAATTATATACAGATTTTTTGTGATTTTTTTCAAAAGATAATTTTTTAGATGCGAATACCCCAGCTCCGCTCATACCGTTGCGCTGCTCGTTGCTTTTAAGGAAGCGCTGGCATCAAAATAAAGTGCAGCCCAGTGCCTAAACACTGGGCTGCACTTTTACACTTCTGCCGTCTTACTACAACGTCTTAGTGCATGTGCTGGCCGCCGTTGACGGAGAACTCAGCGCCGGTGGCGTAGCCGCCTTCGTCGGAAGACAGCCAGGCCACCATGGAAGCGATTTCCTTAGGCTCGCCCAAGCGCTTGACGGGGATGGTGGAGACGATTTTCTCTAGCACATCTTCGCGAATGGCACGCACCATGTCAGTGCCGACGTAGCCAGGGCTAACGGTGTTAACGGTTACGCCCTTGCTGGCCAGCTCTTGCGCCAAGGCCATGCTGAAACCGTGCATCCCTGCTTTGGCAGCGGAGTAGTTGGTCTGGCCAGCTTGACCCTTCGCACCGTTGATGGAGCTGATATTGACAATACGGCCCCAGCCTTTTTCCACCATATCAGCCACCACTTGCTTGGTGACGTTGAACATGGAGTTGAGGTTGGTGTCCATTACAGCACGCCAATCTTCAGGCGTCATTTTCAGGAACATGCGGTCGCGGGTGATACCGGCGTTGTTTACCAGGACATCAATGCTGCCATGCTCGGCCTTGGCTTTGGCAAAGGCTTCAGCGGTGGAGTCCCAATCGCTGACGTTGCCTACCGAGGCGTAGAAGGTGTAGCCCAGCGCTTTTTGCTCATCCAGCCACTTTTGAAAGTCGCGGGTAGGGCCGCAGCCGGCAATCACTTTGAAGCCATCGTTATGCAGGCGCTGGCAAATCGCAGTACCAATGCCGCCCATACCACCTGTGACGTAAGCTACTTTTTGAGTCATATCTATCTCCTCCTGATAATGCTGCACATTGTGCAAAAAGGGCTGGGCTGCTGTGTGCTTTGTGACATGAGCCGCCCAGCGTTAGCGTAAAAATTTCTAACGAATGCTTAGGCGCGTTCAACAGCCAGGGCAACGCCCATGCCGCCGCCAATGCACAGTGCGGCCAAGCCCTTCTTGGCGTTGCTGCGCTGCATTTCGTGTAGCAAAGTCACCAGCACGCGACAGCCCGACGCACCGATAGGGTGGCCAATAGCGATAGCGCCGCCGTTAACGTTGACCTTGGCAGCGTCAATGCCTAGCACCTTGTTGACGGCGCAGGCTTGGGCGGCAAAGGCTTCGTTCAGCTCGAACAAGTCCACGTCATCAACGCTCCAGCCCGCGCGTGCCAGGGCTTTTTGCGTGGCCGATACAGGCCCCATGCCCATCACGGCGGGGTCTAGGCCGCTGGTGGCGTAGGCTTTAATGGTGGCCAGGGGCTTCAGACCCATGGCAGCGGCCTTGCTGGCCTTCATCACCACCACGGCGGCAGCACCGTCGTTAATGCCCGAGGCGTTACCAGCAGTTACCGTACCGGCTTTGTCAAAGGCAGGGCGCAGGCCAGAGAGGGCTTCCAGATTGGTCTTGCGGTTGATGAACTCGTCGGTGTCAAACACCACAGGGTCACCCTTGCGCTGGGGGATGGAGACGGGAACGATTTCGTCCTTGAACTTACCTGCATCCTGGGCAGCGGCGGCCTTGGCTTGGCTACCAATGGCCAACTCATCTTGCTGGGTGCGGGTGATGTCGTTTTCTTTAGCAACGTTCTCAGCAGTAATGCCCATGTGGTATTGGTTGTACACGTCCCACAGGCCATCCACAATCATGGTGTCCTGCATTTTCCAGTCACCCATGCGCTGACCGTCACGCGAGCCTTTGAGCACGTGGGCGGAGCCGCTCATGCACTCTTGGCCACCGGCCACGACCACTTCGCTATCGCCGGTCATCACCGCTTGGGCAGCCAGCATCACGGCTTTGAGGCCAGAGCCGCACACGGCGTTGATGGTCAGGGCGGGGGTTTCTTTGGCTACACCGGCCTTCATCATGGCTTGACGCGCTGGGTTTTGCCCTGCGCCTGCGGCCAGAACCTGGCCCATGATGACCTCGCCCACTTGGTCTAGGGGCACATTGGCGCGTTGTAGGGCTTCTTTGATGACCACTGCGCCCAGCTCAGGGGCGGTGACTTTGGCAAGACTGCCGCCAAACTTACCAACAGCAGTGCGAACAGCAGAGACGATGACGATGTCTTCCATAAGGTTTCCTTGGTTGTTGAAAAAATCAAATCTGCGAGGTTAATGAGGGGCTTTAGAGCTTTAGGGCAGTTCGCGCACTCAGGGCGCGAACGCCACTTACTCCATATTAGCGATAAATACTCAGGCTTTTTGTTTCACGTAGCGGCCTGGGGCATCTTCGATGGCCTTGAACTTGCTGCCCTTGCCATAGCGCTTGGGTGCAGCGACCAAAGCGCCGCCGTGGCCTTTGAGCCAATCAGCCCAGTCCGTCCACCAGCTACCGGGCAGCTCTTGTGCGCCTTCTTGCCATTGCTCGATGGTTTCGGGCAGGGCGTTGTCACTGCGCGTCCAGTAGCAGCGCTTGTTCTTGGCAGGGGGGTTAATCACACCAGCGATATGGCCAGATGCGCCCATCACAAAGCGCTTATCGCCAGGCAGGTGCTGCACCGAGGCATAAGCGGCATTGATAGGCACGATATGGTCTTCACGCGAGCCGTAGATGTACATGGGGGTATCGACCTTACCCATATCCACGGCTTCGCCGCACACGGTGAGCTTGCCCGGCTCAATCAGACTGTTTTCTAAGTAGGTATTGCGCAGATACCAGGCGTACCAAGGGCCGGGCAGGTTGGTGGAGTCGCTGTTCCAGTACAGCAGGTCAAAAGCAGGCGGGGTTTCGCCCTTGAGGTAGTTGCCCACCACGTAGTTCCACACCAGCTCGTTGGGGCGCAGGAAGCTAAAGGTGGTTGCCAGCTCTTGACCTTTGAGTAAGCCGCCTTTGCCAATTTGCATTTCACGCGAGGCCACAAACGCCTCGTCAATAAATACGTCGAGAATGCCAGTGTCGGCAAAATCAATCATGGTGGTCAGCAAGGTGGCGCTGGCAACAGGTTTTTGTCCTCGTGCTGCCAAAACGGCCATGGCTGTGGCCAGCATGGTTCCACCCACGCAAAAGCCCATGGCGTTAATTTGCGGGGTATCGGCAATATCTTTCACGCTGGTGATGGCTTCAATAACGGCGTGCTCAATATAGTCATCCCACGTTTGCTGGGCGCACGATGCGTCAGAGTTGCGCCAGCTCACGACAAAGGTGCGATGCCCTTGGCTAACGGCATAGCGCACCAGCGAGTTTTCAGGCTGCAAGTCCAAGATATAGAACTTGTTGATGCAAGGCGGCACAATCAGGAAGGGGCGCTCGTGTACCTTGGCGGTCAGGGGTTTGTACTCGATGAGCTGGAAAATCTCGTTCTCATACACAACAGCGCCTTCAGTGGTGGCAACGTTTTTGCCCACCTCAAACACGCTTTCATCGGTCATTGAGATGTAGCCCTTGCGCATGTCTTCGAGCATGTTTTGCATACCCTTGCTCAGGCTCTCCCCTTTGGTGTCGATGGCTTTTTGCTGCGCCTCGGGATTGAGCGCCAAGAAGTTGCTTGGAGCCATGGCTGCCACCCACTGCTCAACCGCAAAGCGGATGCGCTCACGGGTTTTATGGTCTGCCTGCACCGCCTCAGCCATGCCACTAAGGGCTTGGGAGTTGAGCAGATAAGTTGCAGCGGTAAAAGCAGCCCAGGGGTTTTTGCTCCAGCTCTCGCCGGCAAAGCGACGGTCTTTAGGCAGGCTGGGCGCACGCATCAAGCCGCTGCCCCATAGCTTGCTGGCATCCTCCAAATAACGCTTTTGCAGCGCCTGGAGTTTGACGGGGTCCATCTGCACAGCCGACACTCCCGCCACCGGAGCAGCCCCAGTGCCCCCCAGTTGCTGAAAAGAGTGCAGTGCTTTGGTCCAATGCTCGGTAAAAAACTGTTGCATCTGCTGTGCGTTATTGCCCCACTCGGCTTGTGAACTCATAGATTCCTCATATCTTTTAGCAATAGTGAAAAAGCCAGCCCGGCCAGCTTGCCTGCATGTTCTGTCAGTAGCGCTACAGAAAGTTGCAAATCGCTACAAACCACGCTAAGAAGGTGCTATACCCTCTTTAGCACACACTTTACCACCGTAAGGCGAAGAAACAACCTAAGCCCTCTTGCATTAAAAATCGCTATGTATCTAATTTTGATTGGCTGGCTTTATGTCGCCGTAATGATGGCTTTGGCCGAGGCTGGCAACCCTTCGGGCAGCGTGCTCGGCGCGGTCATTACTTTTGTACTGTATGGGCTGCTGCCTTGCGGCCTACTGTTTTACATTTTGGGCACGCCTGAGCGCAAGCGCCGCCTACACCGCCAGCGCCAAGAAGAGTTGGCCGCCTGGCAAGAAGCGCAGGCGAATAAAGCCGAGGCTGAAACTGAGGTAGCAACAGCAGCCCCATCAATCACGCCAGATGGACACGGCCATCCGCCCCGTGCTCAAGCCAGCACCGGCATCGCGGCGATGCGAGAAAAAGCGTAAGGGATTGCCCACCGTACACCAGGCAGGACTGCCGTCATTGCCATACACAGCGCTCATGCCCATCGCCTGCAAACGCAAACGAGCCAAGCCTGCCAAGTCTGCCAGCCACTTATCTGGCAAGGCGGTGGGGGCGAAGTAGGCCGCGCTTTGGGCGTTGTGCTGCATAAAGGCTTGGCGTACTTCTTGCCCCACCTCAAAAGCCGTCAAACCGATGCACGGCCCCAACCAGACTTGGGTGTCAGCAGCGATTTGTGCCTCGGTAGCCTGGGTAATGCCCGCCTGGGGAGCTTGGGCGCTGCGCACACACTGGCAAAGCTGCTGCCACACCGCCTCCAGCACCCCCGCCGCCAAACCGCGCCAACCAGCGTGGGCGGCGGCAACAATGCGGCTACTGCGATGCACCCAAAGCACCGGCAGGCAATCGGCCACCATGATGGTGCAGGCCCAGCCGGGCTGGGTGCTCAGGCAGGCATCGGCCACCGGCGCTTGAGCGGGCAAAAGCGCCCCAGCCCCCACTACACCCGTTCCCACACCCTCCAGCTCCAGCACTGCCGTGCCATGCACCTGCTCTAAAAAAACGGGCTGGGCTGGTGGCGTATCCGTAGCGCCATGGGCTTGTATCAACGCCGCCCAGCGCTGGCGATTGGCCGCCACGGCTTGGGGGTCATCGCCCACATGCGCCCCCAAATTCAAGCTGGCATAGGGCGGCTGGCTCCATCCAGCGCTGCGTTGGCTGCACAGGGCATAAACCCCAGGCACCGCTGGCCAGCAAGGGGTAAAGGCGGGCGCATCAACTGCTTGCGCTAGCAAATGCCTGTGTGTATGCACCGTCGTGGGGATAGAGAGCACTTAATCAACGCTCAATACTGGATGTAATGCACCCGCAAGCGCCCTAGGGCGGCGCTGGCTTGCTCGGCAATGCGCATTAAAAAGTCAGTGCCCATGGTGGCATCAAAGCGCAAAGGGTCGGGTGAGCCGAGTACCAACATGCCAAAGGCGGGGGTCGGCTGGCGCAAATCGCCCTCGCGCAGGGGCAGCAAAGCGATGGATTGCATGGACTCACTTTGGTGCAGCCAGCTACTAGGCTCAAAGCCCAAGTTGGGACCGCAAAACGGCATGGTCAGCGAGGAAGCAAAGGTCTTGGCATCCTCACTGACTCCGACTGTAAAGGGCAGCCCCATGTAAGGACCGGCCACATCCCAGACCCGGATAGCGACTTGGGGCACGTCAAAGGTGTGGCACAAGCCCTCGGTAACAGCGTGGGGCAGGGAGCGCGGGTCAACCGTTGCTGCCAAGGCGCAAGACCAGTGGTGAATTTTGCCGCTGATGTCCACATTGGCGCGGCCATGGTCGAGCATCTCGTGGATATGGCGCTCTAAGCCTTGGATTTTTTCGCGCAGTAGCTCTGCCTGGCGCTCTTGTAGGCTGATGGTGCGGCCATCGTGGCCGCTGCTCAGGCGCACTTGTGCCAAAAACTGGGCGTAGCGCTGGAAAAAATCAGGGTGTTCCAGCAGGTAGTGGATGATGTGTTGTTCGGTCTCGAAAACCTGGTTGTCCTGGTGCATGGTGCTCGATGCTTTCGTTTTTCAGATAGGAGGGGTGGGAGCTTGGCTCCCCTTAGCTCCCGCCGTTAGCCGCGCCGATTATGGCTAGCTTTGGCCTGTGTGGAGCGGCTGGGGTAGCTATTGCAACAGCCCCAGCGCCTCAATGCGCTGCACATGGGCTTGCAGGCTGCGCTCGGCCAGCGGCCATAGGGTGCTGGGGGTGTCGGCATAAGCCAGCGCCACCCAGTCTTGCAAACTGCCTTGGGGCGCTTGGCGCATGGCGGCCAGCACTTTGGCCTCTCGCGCTAGGCGGTGGGCGCGTAGCTGGGCAATGATGGCCTGCGCGTCGTACATAGCGTAACCGTGGGCGGGCAGCAAAAACTGCACTTGGTGCTGGGCGCACAGGGTATCCAGGCGCTCTAGGCTGTCCAGGTAGTCGCCCATGTGGCCGTCGGGCGGGTTGATGATGGTGGTGCTGCCGTTGAGGATGTGGTCGCCCGTAAATAGCAGGCCATCTTCCAGCAGCAGCAGGCATAGGTGGTTGGCGGTATGGCCGGGCGTGTGGATGGCCAGCAGGCTGTGGCTGGTGGGCTGGCCGTTGGGCAACACACCTTGCAAGCGCAGTTGCTGGCCATCAGGCAGGGGCTGGTCGGGCACGAAGTGGCTATTGGGCAGGGCATCAGGGGCGGAGGCCAGGCCATACACCAGCGGCTTTTCCTGGGATTTATTGCGCCCCTGCTGCTGGCACAGGGCTTGCAGCAGCCAAGCACCGGGTGAATGGTCGGGGTGGGAGTGGGTGCAGACGATGTGGCGAATATCCCCACCCGCCGCATCAAACAGGCGCTGGATATGCGCCGGATCATCGGGGCCGGGGTCAATGGCGATATAGCCGGTGGCCGCCTCGCCCAGCAGATAGCTATTGGTACCGGGGCCAGTCATCACACTGGCATTGGGGGCGGTGAGGCGCAGCAGGTTTTTGCGCAGGGGCACGGGCTGCTGGCTTTGCCAGTCCAGATGGTGCTTGGGACGGCCATCGGGGCAGACCAGCATGAGCTCGCCATAGGCTTGGTCTTCTTGGGTGCAGCGGTATAAATCCCCACTTTTTTGCCCAGAGCGCGGCATGCTGCGCCACAGCTCACCGTCTTGCACGGCATCCAGCATCTCCTGCACCGTGGCAAAACGTGCCAGCCGCTTGAGGGTGTGGATGGTGGGGTAAATCATGGGCATACGCCCGGCCTCGTACTCGGCCAGGGCGTGCGCGGCTTGCACCCAGACGGGTTTAAACTGCTCGCTTTCATCGGCTATCGGGGTTTGGCCTTCGGGCATACGGGCGATAAAGAAGGGCACGGCAAAGCGCTTATCAACGATGGGGTCAGCGCTCCAATGCGCCAATTGCCACACGCCACGCGCATCCAGGCGCAAACCCAGGGCTTGCAGTTGCGGCCAGAGGGGGGCTTGGCGGTCTAAGGCGGCCAGTTGCGCGGGGCTGATGGGCTGGCCTTCACTATCCACGGCCAGCAGCAGCCCCATTTCTTCAAAATTCTCGCGCAGGGCGGCCAGGGCAAAGCGCAGCTGCTCGGCATCAGCCTGCATTTGGGGGCGGCACAGCAGCCAATCGCCGCTTTCGCTGTCTTGCGGTTCAATACCTCCACCGGGGAAGACGTAAGCGCCAGGCAAAAACCTGGCCTTGTCAGAGCGGCGCGTCATCAACACCTCCCAGCCACCGCCTTGCTCAGCGGGCACATCGCGCAGCAGCAAAAGGGTGGAAGCATCCAGCAAAGGCGCAGGCTGGCGCTGGGGGTACAACAGGTAATCGGGGCGGGGGATGTGAATAGAGTGCATAGCGCCAATTATTGGCTTGGCCGCCATACCGCAAGGGCTAGCGGGGTGATAAAAGCTGCCAAAGCTGGCTTAGGGGGCGGTGCTGGCCAGTCTGCCTGCGCATTGCACCTAGTCGAGGAGGAGCTTCTGCGCTCAGCCGTCTATTGGCCTCTTCAGCAAGCATTTGGTGAAATACCAAATTTCAGCCCTGTTGCCTTGAGTACCGCATTCAGAGTGCGGATTGTCGGATTGCCTCTAGCAGACAAGGTGCGATACAGGGTTTCACGCGACAACTGGGTTTTCTCAGCAACAGCAGCGATACCTCCTCGGGCTTCCACCACCTTCCTCAACGCCGCGAGATAGCTTGCAGGGTCATCATCCTCACCAGCTGCGTTCAGATACTCAGCAGCAAACTCAGCATCTGCGAGCTGCGCCATCAACCAATCATCATGTTTAGTGCAGGCTTTCATCATCAGTTACTCCTTGTTTGCCATTCGCTCCAGCGCTCAATTGCTCGTGCAATGTCTTTGGACTGCGTACGCTTGTCACCGCCTTCGCACAACAGAACCATACGCTTTCCCGCAATGGCGTAATAAACCCGATAACCCGGCCCCCAGTCCACACGCAGCTCCCACACACCTGAGCCAACAGGCTTGCAATCACCAAAGTTGCCATTTTGTAGCCGCAGTAAGCGGGCAGCAACCCGGGCCTTGGCCACACGATCGCCCAACTGATTCAGCCAGTTGGCAAAAAGATCTCGCCCTTCAGGATCAACGTAGTGACGCAATTCGTACATACATGTATTTTAGTAGCTCAAAAGCTACAGCGAGTCAGTATCAATACAGCAAACAAAAACAAGGCCAGATGGACTTCGACTATGCGCGGCTTGCCACCCCAACCTGAGGAGGTAGCGTTCGAGGCTGTGCATAGCCTCACTCAACCTCGTATTGCTGCACTTGCTTAAGAAAATGCGGGGCAGCTTGCGTAGTAAAACTAGCCGTTAGGTGCTGCGAATCACGAAAGACCACCGTATCACCATGCAAGGCGCTGCACTGCTCTTTGGGGCAAACGGCACTTGCCGTTTCAATCCAATGCACATGCTCGTATTGCGTAGTGACTTTTTGCAATAGCTCAGCCACATGGCGATAGCGGCTGTTATCGGCGCGGCCTTGGGCGCATTTTTCTGGTGCGCTAGCTTGATATTTCATCAAGCAATCTGGGCCATTAAAGCCCAAGGTAGGGTTGGCCTCAATAAGATAAATAGCAGGTATCTTGTCTTCAAACTGTGCCAAGACTTTGGCCGTGCCCTCTTGCAACTCCTGGTCTGAAAATTTTGGTGATGCCGTTCCCCCTAGAAATAAACGGTCAATTTTTTGTGTGTTCAGCCACGCAATAGCATTGCGTCGCCAAGTTTGGCATTCCGTGTATTCACGCCCAATGCGCTCGTAAAAGAAGGGCACCTCGACCATTGGACAGGAGGATTTGGTTAGCACCAGCAAGCGCCACTCTTGTGGGTCATGTATTTCTGCAATGGTGTTAAACCACTGTGCGCCTATGCTGTCACCCATTAAGACGGCAGTTTTCGGAGCTTGCGCTTGGCCGTAGGAGCAGGGCTTAACCTCATCATTGTGATACCACTCATCACAACCATGTTGGTAAATCACGGGCATGTCTGCCGCCGCACGTAGGTAGATACTGTTTTCTTGCGCTTGGATTAAAAGGTTTTGGGTGCTGTTGTACCAGCGCAAAATTTGCGAATTGAACAGCACCATTAGCACTAAGGCAGCACCAATCTGCCAGCGCGGCAACCACTGTTTCGGCTTGCCAAAGCGAATCGGGTTTTCAAGCAAATGGTGAGTCAACCAAGCCAAGGCTAAAGAGAGCGCTAAAGCCAATAAGGTATTTCCCGCATGGCCTTTGATGGGCAGCAGCTCC
>JAHAYB010000460.1 GCA_018384835.1 Comamonas sp. | reverse complement strand
ATCCTCGGCAGTTTGCCTTCAGGCCAAATCCTTGGCCCTTCGGGAACATGGTCGACGCCTCCGTGGGACCACGGATTGCATCGTAGGATCCGCCATGCTGTCAGCCCGGCGCCTTTGACGAGGCCGTGCTGAGTCACAGATTCAAGCCCATAGGCAGAACAGCTAGGAAAGTATCGGCATACATCGCCATATAGTGGCGAGATGAGTTTTCGGTAAGTCTTTAGCAAGCCAATAACGATATTGCGTGGCAAATCAATGATGAACCACAGCAGTCCGGTACGTGGGGCTAAATCCTTACGCATCAGCGATCCTCGATCTTGCGCAATACCGCAGAGAAAGCGCTATTGATCTGGGAGTTAAGTTCTTCCCAAGAGATTTCGGCGGCGCCAGGAAGCGCACGTACGACAAAATCGACATCGCCGTCCACACGCCGAAGCACATGAGCGACTTCTCGCATCCGTCGTTTGGTGAGATTCCTTTTAACGGCAATACCTACAGCCTTGGACACAATAAATCCAAACCTGTCACCTGAAAACTCTGTAGTTTCGCGGGGTCGTGCATATAGCACGACGTTCCGGCGTCCGCTTCGGACACCGGAACGTACAGTGGCTGTAAGGTCTTGCGCTAGGCGCAATCGCTGGTTCTTAGGCAACATGGCTTTTATGTAGCTCTTTAGTCGAGCTCGATGAAATTATGCTGCCAAGAGCTGGTTCGCAAATTTATGCGGACAGCTCGGCACGGTTCTTGCCACGGCGTGCCGACAGGATGGCACGGCCTGCACGGGTACGCATGCGAAGGCGGAAGCCATGCTTCTTCGAACGACGACGGTTGTTAGGCTGAAAAGTCCGCTTGCTCACGGTGACACTCCAAGGCGTTTTAGATGATGCGCACTACCCGTTGCTAGCTTGATTGCTAACTAAAGGATGACGCTCCTGCTTTTATAAAATGCGCTATTTCACGGGCTCTTCTAAAAAATGAGCAAGTCGCAAAAGACGCGCATAGGACTGAATAACAATAGAAAACTCTGCGCCCTAGGTCAAATTGGCGCGAAATTCCAGCCAAGTCCTCGCTGCGCAAGAGGTGGCCTGTGAATAATCTACCCCAAACTTGTGGATTACTGCTGTGTATAACGAAATAAAATTCACATATTCTCACGAAACCGCTAGTCATCTCGTGGCCAAAAACGCTTGATTTCAAGGGAAAACCCGTTTTCCACAGCTTTAAAGCCATGTTTTTCCACCGGACTGTGCATAACTGTGTGGATGACGGATAGAATCAGTGCAGACGTTGTCCTAAAAACAGCGTTTTCGAAGCCTGGAAACGGGAACTTTGTGACCAAGATTGCATTTCAACGGAAAAGAGGCGCCCTTAGTGAGCAGCGACGAAACCAATAGCATTGGTAGCTCTTGGCGTCAGGTCATCCGCAAGATCGAAGATGATGATCGCATCAAAGCCCGTTACCGTGCCTTTATTTCGTTGGCCAAGCCTCAGGGGCTGATCGGCACCACCCTGTTAGTGGCTGTCCCCAACGATCTCACTCGCGATATGTTGCAGACACAGCTCCGTGAACCGCTTGATGAAGCACTACGCGAAGTGTTCCAGGACGATATCCGTTGTGCTGTCAGTGTTGATCTTTCACTCTCCGATGAGGTCGAAGAACCAGAAGCAGAAGTAAAGCCCGCTGCTGCAACGGCTCCTGACGTAGCGGAAACTCCTGGTCCCCGTCCTCAGCCTGCCCCGCAGCCCACTCCCCCTTCCAATTCACAGGAATTTGGCCGGCTGAACCCTAAGTACATTTTCGATACCTTCGTGATCGGTTCCTCGAACCGCTTTGCGCATGCGGCTGCAGTTGCAGTAGCCGAAGCCCCGGCCAAGGCCTATAACCCGCTGTTCATTTACGGTGACTCTGGCCTAGGTAAAACCCACCTGTTGCACGCAATCGGTCACTATGCACGCCACCTCTACAAGGGCATCCGCGTTCGATACGTAAATTCGGAAGAATTCACCAACGACTTCATCAACTCGATTCGAGACGATGAAGGTGCCAGCTTCAAACAGACCTACCGTAACGTCGATATTCTTCTGATTGATGACATCCAATTCTTGGCGAATAAGGATGCCACGCAGGAAGAGTTCTTCCATACGTTCAATGCTCTGCACAATCACAACAAGCAGGTTGTGATTACGTCTGACCTTCCACCGAAGCAGCTGCAGGGCTTCGAAGACCGTATGCGTTCGCGCTTCGAGTGGGGTTTGCTCACTGATATTCAGCCTCCAGAGCTTGAGACCCGAATCGCGATTTTGCGCAAAAAGGCAGACGCTGAAAACCTTTCGGCTCCAAGTGACGTAATGGAATACATCGCTTCGCGTATTTCCACGAATATCCGCGAACTCGAAGGCGCACTAATTCGTGTCACTGCTTTCGCTTCGCTAAATAACCAGCCCGTGGACCTTGCTCTTGCCGAAACGGTTCTCAAGGATCTAATCAGTGATGATGGTGCCCAGGAAATTACTCCTTCCACGATCATCAAGCAGACCGCGGAGTATTTCAGCCTGACCATCGATGAGCTGAATAGTAAGTCGCGTACCCGTACTTTGGTCACCGCCCGTCAGATCGCCATGTATTTGTTGCGTGAGCTTACTGACATGTCTTTGCCAAAAATCGGTGCCGAACTAGGCGGTCGTGACCACACCACCGTAATTCATGCTGATCGGAAGATCCGAGAGCTCATGGCTGAGCGCCGCGCGATCTTTAACCAAGTCACCGAGCTAACCAACCGCATTAAGCAGAGCCAGCGGGAGCACTAAAAGGCGAAAACCACAGGTGTGGATAAATCTGTGGATTATCTGGTGACTACCTGCGGATAAAGCACCCTGTCCATGTGGACGTTAAAAACCGTGACACTGAGTATCAACAAGTTGGTGGGACTCAGTGTCACGTTCACCCACAGATTGTTCACATGCACAATCTGCGCAGGATCTGGGGAGATAGTGCTTATCCACAGTATCCACAAGGGTTATTAACACTTCTCCTTTAAACACTTATTCATCCAAATAACG
>JAHAYB010000439.1 GCA_018384835.1 Comamonas sp. | reverse complement strand
ATTTCCATCACTTCCATAGAAGGGAAGCGGCCAGCGGTGTAGCCAGGCAGCGTCCACACAATGTCGGCCACGCCATCCATGGCCTGCTGAATCAGTTGCGGTGGTGTGCCGCCCAACTGCATGGCGGGGTAGATTTGGCACTGCATTTTGTTGCCAGATTCTTCGGCAATCTTGGCGCACCAAGGCTCCAGCACATGCTGCTGCGATAGGGCGGTGGGTGGCCAGAAGTGCGCCACTTTCAAAATCACCGGCTCCTGGGCGTGTGCCATAAAGGCGGCTGCGGCAAAGCTGACGGCGGTAAGCGTTTTTTTCATGATGTTGTCTCCTATGGGGAAGAAACGCCTGGCTGCCCATAACAAATGGCTGCTAGGCGCTGGCTGTGGTTTAGGCCAGAGCTTGAGTATCCACCTGATTTTCAATCGTGCCAAAAATGTTCTGGCCCTGGGCATCAAACATTTCAATGCGCACCGTGTCGCCGTGGCGCATAAAGGGGGTGGCGGGCTTGCCTTGCTCAATGGTTTCGTAGGTGCGCACCTCGGCCAGGCAGCAATAGCCTACACCGCCGTTGGTAATGGAAGAGCCCCACAGATTGCCCTGCTTGTTCGATACCGTACCTGCGCCAATGATGGAGCCTGCGCACATCTCACGTGTTTTGGTGACGTGAGCCACCATCTGGCCGAAGTTGAAAGTCATATCGACACCGGCGTTGGGCTTGCCAAAGAGCTGGTCGTTCAGGTGCACCATCAGGGGCAGATGCACTTTGGCATCTTTCCAGACATCGCCCAGCTCATCGGGGGTGACGGCCACGGGGCTAAAGGCGCTGGCAGGCTTGCTCTGGAAGAAGCCAAAGCCCTTGGACCGCTCTGCAGGGATGAGGTTCCGCAGTGATACGTCATTGACCAGCATGACTAGGCGAATGGCCTTGGCTGCTTGCTCAGGCGTTGCGCCCATGGGCAGGTCGCCGGTGACGACGGTGATTTCTGCTTCAAAGTCAATGCCCCATTCTTCTTTGGCAATGACTTTGTCACGTGGGCCGATAAAGCTGTCGCTGCCGCCTTGGTACATCAGGGGGTCGGTGTAGAAGCTCTCGGGCATTTCGGCGTTGCGGGCCTTGCGCACCAGTTCTACGTGGTTGATATAGGCCGAGCCGTCCGCCCATTGCCATGTGCGTGGCAGGGGGCTGTGGCAGGCGGTTTGGTCAAAGGCTTCGCCTTCCATCGCGCCGCTGTTCAGCGCTTCATAGACCTGGCGCAGTTGTGGCTCAACGCTGTCCCACTCGTCCATCGCGGCTAGCATGGTGCGGGCAATGGCGGGTACGGCGCGGCAGCGGCTCAGGTCGCGGCTAACGACGACCAAAGTACCGTCACGACCGCCTTGTTTGAGGGTGGCTAATTTCATGGATTCAAACTCGCTTTCTTGCTATCGGGGTAGCTGCTGAAAATGGACGAAACCGGATGGCCACAGCGTGTAGCCATCCAGCCGGGTGTGTGTGGTGGGGGAAGGCCAGCGGGTAGCTTACTCGCTGTAGCTGCCGTCGTGCATCCAGGCTGCGTGGGTGGGGGCCTGCTTGGTGCGGTCCCACTCGTTGAGCATGTCCCACTTCACTTCATCAAGCTTTTGGTTCATCTTGGTGGTGGCGGTGCTCACAGCCAGCTCCAGACGGTGGCCGCTGGGGTCGCGGAAGTAGATGGATTGGAAGATGGTGTGGTCGGTAGGGCCAATTACCTCAATGCCATCGGCTTGCATCTTGGCCTTGACTTGCATCATGGTGTCGATGGAGTCGACTTTGAGCGCCAAGTGCTGCGTCCAGGCGGGGGTGTTGGCATCGGAGGGGGCAATCATCGGCTCCTTGGTGGGCAGCTCGAAGAAGGCCAAGATGTTGCCGCCCCCAATGTCGATAAAGATGTGCATATAGGGGTCAGGCTCTTTGGTGGAGGGCACTTGGTTTTCTGCAATCGCCAGAATGAAGTCCGCATCCAGGTATTTTTGATACCACTCGACAGTTTCTTTGGCATTTTTGCAGCGGTAGGCCACGTGGTGTACGCCGTTGAGGAAAGCCATGGTTGTTCTCCTTAAAGAATGGGTTATTTGTTGGTGTGTGAAAACTTAGTTATCGAAGGGCTTGCGGGCAATGGCCAGCGCTTCGCGCAGCACGCTGATGTCGCCAATATGGTTGGACAGCAGCAGCACCAGGCGGGCGTTGACGGCCAGGCTTTGCTCATCGCTCAAACCCTGGTGGGTGTCAATCAGGGCCTCGTAGAAGTCATCGCCGGGCGAGAAGGTTTGAAAGTAACGCTGGCCAGGCTCGCGCAGATTGGGTTCGGTGATTAAGGGCATGGGGCTATCTCCTGGTGGTTATTGGGTAGCTATTGGATGGCTATTCGAGATGGTTTAAGCAGCTTGGCCGGTGGCGCGTTGTACGGCAGCTTGTACTTTGGCGCTGTCCAGCTTGCGCCAGCGGGCGGCCACGTGCTGGTCGGGGCGCAGCAGGTAGCAGGTGCCGGGCTGCATGTCGTAGCGTTGGGCAATCGTGCCTTGGGCATCGAGCACGGTGGGCAGCGCTGCGGGCGCTTGGCCTTGCTTGGCAACAACCAGGACATGTACGGGAATAGCCGCCTTAGCCGCTTGCCCCAGGGCGCTCAGGGTTTGCGCTTGTTCGGGGGTGATGGCGCTGGCATCGTCCACAAAATACAGCAGTTGGAAGGTGCTTTGCATGTGGTTCAGCAGCCAAGGGGCGTTGCTGCCACCTACGGAGGCATCGTCCATGGGCGCACCAGGAATCATGTTGCCGGCAAACTGTTCGCCCACTTCGTCGGGGGTGTTTAGGGGCGAATCCACTAACCAGCTTGGTACGGACAGGCGGCCAGAGTTAACCAGGGCGCGGGCAAAGGGGTAATCCCCTGCCATTTCCAACACAGCATTGCGGAAGGCTTTGCTGGTTTTGCTTTTGGGCGTGATGAAGTCGGTAGAGCGGGTGGAGTTCATGATGTTCTCGTCCGCTGCGTAGCAACGCTCGGCGCTGTAGCTGTCCAGCAGGCTGGCGGGGGCTTTGCCGTCTAGCACCAGTTTGAGCTTCCAGGCCAGGTTGTCGGTGTCCTGAATGCCGCTGTTGGCACCGCGCCCACCAAAGGGGGAGACTTGATGCGCGGCATCGCCCACAAACAGTACGCGGTTGTGGTTAAAGCGCCCCATGCGGCGGCATTGGAAGGTATAGACGCTGACCCACTCCAGCTCAAACTCATGGTTCTCACCCAACATGGCTTTGATGCGGGGGATGACGTTCTCTGGTTTTTTCTCCTCCTCTGGGTCAGCATCCCAGCCCAGTTGGAAGTCAATGCGATAGACGCTGTCGGCCTGCTTGTGCAGCAGCACCGACTGGTTGCGGTGGAAGGGTGGGTCAAACCAGAACCAGCGCTCGGCAGGGAACTCGGCCTTCATCACCACGTCGGCAATCAGGAAACGGTCCATGAAAATCTTGCCGTCGATATCCAGCCCCAGCATGGAGCGAATGGGTGAGCGTGCGCCGTCGGCCACTACCAGCCAGTCGGTGCTCAGGGTGTAAGCGCCGTCTGGGGTTTCTACGCGCAAGGTGGCTTTGGTATCGTCTTGCTCTACGCTGATGACGTTGTTTTTGAAGCGAATTTCCAGATTGTCTAGCTCACGGGCGCGGTTAACCAGGTACTCCTCCAGGTAGTACTGTTGCAGGTTAATCATGCCGGGGCGCTGGTGGCCTTCCTGGGGGCGCAGGTTGAAGTTAAACACTTCATCCTCACCAAAAAAAGTGCGACCTACATCCCAAGAAGTGCCTTTTTCTACGCAAGGCGTGCCACAGCCCATGCGGTCAAGAATTTCCAGTGTGCGCTTGGCGTAGCACACGCCACGCGAGCCGATGGAGACGGTATCGTCATTGTCCAGCAGCAGCACGTTTTGCCCTTGGCTGGCCAGGTCAATCGCCATCGACAGGCCCACCGGGCCAGCGCCCACCACGATGATGGGGTAGTGGCCGCTGCGCTGCTCGGCCAGCTCGGGCGGGCGCACATAGTCAAACTTGGGGTAGGTGTAGGTTTTTAGCATTTTGTCTCCTGCGTGGTAGGCAGTGGGTGGAGGGGAGGGGGATGCTGCACCCGTGCCTGGGCAGGTAGCACGGGGCAGCAGCTTTACGTGAGTACGCTTTGAAGCGGGCAGGCTGAATCAGGAAGCCTGTTGCAGGGCGTGCCACATTTCCTGGTCGCGCTCTGCCGTCCAGATGCGGGGGTCGCGGATGCCGCTGGCCTCATCGTGGGCGCGGGTCACGTCAAAGGGCAGGCAGTGCTCGTAGATAAACACATGGCCAAACTTGGGGTCCATGTTCTTGCGGGTGTGCGCCATGGTGGCAAACAAGTCCATGCCTTGCGCCACGGCCTCTTGGGCGCTGGTGTACAGGGTGCCAACAAAGTCGCGGGTGTAGGCCAAGCCTTTTTGCACTTCGGCAGGGGTCATCAGCACAGGGCCACGGCCTGGGACGAGCTTGTCAAAATTCATAGCGGCCAGGTTGTCCAGGGTTTGGGGCCAGTCGGCCAAGTAGGCATCGCCGGTGTAGCAGGCTGCGTCGGCTTCCACCAGGTCGCCAGAGAAGCAGATGTTCTGGCTGGGGATATAGACAATGCTGTCGCCCTTGGTGTGGCCACGGCCTACTTGTTTGATGCGCACTTCCAGGTCGCCGAGCCAGACGGCCATTTCGCCCTCAAACGTCATGGTCGGCCAGGTCAGGCCGGGTACGCTTTCTACGGCTTGGAACAGACGGGGGAAGCGGCCAATTTCCGAATCCATGTCTTGCTGGCCACGCTCCACAATCAGGTCGTAGGTGTCGCGGCTGGCAATGATTTGCTCCAGCCCTTCGTCCTTGTAGCCCGATGCGCCCAGCACACGCACAGCGTGGTAGTTGGTCTGCACGACGTATTTAATGGGCTTGTCGGTAATCTCGCGCACCTTGGCAATCACGCCTTGGGCGGCTACGGGGGTGGCGGTGGCATCAATAATCATGCAGCTATCGTCGCCAATGATGACACCGGTGTTCGGGTCGCCCTCGGCGGTGTAGGCGTAGGCGTTGTCGCTGAGTTTTTCCCAGCTAATTTTTTTCTCTTCCAGGTCGGCTTGCGAAGCAAATTTCTTTTCGGTCATCGTCGGTTCTCCTAAGGTTGTGGGGGGAGCTGCGAGCTTATAGAAAACTCCCAAAAGCCCGTGCAGCGTGGTCTTGCCTTTTATTAAACGCCAAAGCCATTTATTATTCAAACGGTTTTTTGTTATCAATTTATTGGTTTTTCTTATGAATGTCAGCCTGCGACAACTGCAAGCCTTGGTGGCAGTGGCACAAACCGGCAGCTTCACCCTGGCGGCGGAGCGCTTGTTCATCACCTAATCGGCCTTGAGTGGTTTGATTCGAGAGCTGGAGTCCTCCCTGGGGCTGCGCCTGTTTGACCGCAGCACGCGGCGCTTGCGCCTGTCCAGCGTGGGGGCGGAGCTGTATCCCCAGGTGGAAAAAATCTTGCAAGACTTGGAAGGCGTAGTCACCGGCATCGGCCATTTGAAGGCGCTACAACGCGGCAAAGTGCGCGTGGCCGTGCCCCAGCTTTTGGCTTGTACCCTGCTGCCTGAGGTGATGGCCAGCTTTCAGGCACAGCACCCTGGTGTGCAACTGCGCTTGGTCGATTGCGCCGTGGAAAGCGTGATGGCGCGGGTGTTTGCTGGCGAGGTGGACTTTGGCATAGGCCCCGAGCGCGAGACCAACTCCGATATTGAGGTGCAAGAGCTGTTCACCCTGCCCTTTATGGTGGTGCTGCCCCCGCAACATCCCCTGGCCAAGAAGAAAGTGGTGCAGTGGAGCGATTTGATTGGCCAATCCCTTATCACCCTGCAAGGCCAGTTCACCGAGCTGCTGGTGAGCGATGCAGGCGAGGCCGCCCGCGAGCTGCACAAAGAAGCCTTTATGCAGGTCACTTTTATGACCACTGCGCTATCCATGGTGCGCGCTGGCCTGGGCATTAGCCT
>JAHAYB010000489.1 GCA_018384835.1 Comamonas sp. | reverse complement strand
ACCTCGGGGTTCAAGGTGCTGGGGACGATGCCGCGCACGTCATAGGCTTTGAAGATGCTGGGGTCTGGGCGGGTAAAGCCCGTAGAGGTGCTGGCGGGGGCAGGTGCTGGCGCAGAGGCTGTAGAAGGCATGGTGGGCAAAGCGAAAAAGCAAAATCAAAAAAGAGGGGTAAAAAAGGCTGAAGGGGGCTAAAGATACGCTACCAATGCACTACCAATGCGCTAACCAAGCGATACGGCCTTGGCCGCCTTCGTTCAAGCTGGCTTGCAACTGTAGCGCCTGCGCTTGGGGCAGTTGCCATTGCATTCGCACCTGCGCTTGGTGCTCTACAGCGGTCAGTTGTGCGCCTGCTTGCTGCAATTGGCGGCGTAACCAGCCTTCTAAATCATAGGGTAGGGTGCATTGCTGGGTGATTTGGGGCTGGAGCACGATTTTTTCAGCCTGCTGCAAAGCCTGGGCTACGCAGTCGGTATAAGCACGCACCAAGCCGCCTGCGCCTAGTTTGACCCCGCCAAAATAGCGCACCACGGTAGCCAGCACGCCTTCTAGGTCTTGGTGGCGCAGCACCTCTAGCATGGGGCGGCCTGCTGTGCCGCTAGGCTCGCCATCATCAACGGCTGCCGACTGGCCACCGGCCAGCAATGCCCAGCAAACATGGGCTGCCCCAGGGTGCTGTTGCCATAGCTGGTCAACCACCGCCTGAGCGCTGGCACGGTCAGAAATAGGCTGTACGCAGGTGATAAAGCGGCTTTTTTTGATAATCAGTTCGTGGTGAACGGGGGCAGAAATGGTCACAGGCATAGCCCGCTAGCTTAAAGGCAAAGCGGGGGAGGCGGCTTGATGGCAGGGCACACGCTCTTAGTGGCTGCTGGTGGCTGCCGGTGTGCTTTGCGGCCTTGGCAGAGATGGCTGCTCCTATCGCTGTCCCATCCCGCTATGGGGTGGGGATGGCTAATTCCACCTGCCAATGGCCATGCTCCCACTCTACGCTGGTGATGCTGCCTAAGCGGGCGGCCTCTACCTGCCCAGCGATTTGGGTAATGGGTAAAGCCTCGGCATGGGGCATGGGCTTTAAGTCGGTGCGCCGCTGCGCTAGCTGGGCAGCGCTGTGGGGGTCGATGTAGTGCTTGTGGCATTCATCGGGCTGGCAGATGGTGATTTCCCAGCGCCCGTCGTCAAAATCGGCTTGCACAATGCTGCTGGCCGGTGTGCTATGTGTTTGGGCAGCCGCCAAAATGCTAGAGAGGGGCTGGGCATTGGGCGGCGGTGGTGGGTCAGCCCAGGCGCTACCAAGCGGCATCATGCCTAGGCTGGCGGTTAGTAGGGCGCGGGCTGGCGTGGTGATAGCAACAGTGGCTAACTTTTTTGCACGATTGGCTTGGGTGGCGCTGGAGGGGGGCATGGTGTTTTCGCTTCGAAGGTGGGGGTAGGAAGTGCTGCCTGTTTAACGCTTGAGGCCAAACATGGCCATCATTTGCTCGGTTTGCTGGCGCATTTGTTCCTGCATTTTCTGGATGTGCTCGCTATAGCTGGCCGGTAGCATGGCGGGGGGCATTTTTAGCATCTTTGCCCAAGCATCGGTATTACCAGTTTGCTCGGCCAGCTTGTTTTGAAAATCGGTGAACATTTGTACGTTTTTCTCGATATAGCTACCCATCTGGTTTTGCATGGCATGGCCGTAAAAGCGGATGATGTTGGCCAACATGGCCTCGCTAAACATGGGCATCCCAGCGGCCTCTTCTTCCAAAATAATTTGGAGCAGGATGGCGCGGGTGAGGTCTTCGCCGGTTTTGGCATCTTTTACCGCCACGGGCTGGTGCGCCATGATGAGTTGCTTGACCTCGCTCAAGGTCACGTAGGCCGAGGTGTTGGTGTCATAGAGGCGGCGATTAGGGTATTTTTTAATGATGCGCTGTCGGTTTGGCTCTACGGCTGCGGTCTCGGGAAGGGGGGCAGTATCGGCAGTCATGGATATACCTTGTCTTGTTGAAAATAAGAATAAGAAAAAATGCCAAAGTTAAATAGTTTGACATCCTCCCCGCCCTAAAGGACGGGGATTCCTACAGCGCTTGTGCGAGCTTCTACGCTTGCACCAGTCGCCTCGGTGGGTTCCTGCTTCACTGAGGT
>JAHAYB010000488.1 GCA_018384835.1 Comamonas sp. | reverse complement strand
GGTTCTACGGGGCATCCAAGGGGCAGGGCGGTTTTACTTGCCCTGCCTCTTGCTTACGTCACGCCCTTTTACCCCCTCCCCCCTTACGGGGTACTCCCCCTTGGCAGGGGGAGAGGTGGGCAGTGGCCAACAAAAAACCCCCACCCCACTTAAAGCAGGGCAGGGGTTTGGTAGTACTTGCTTACACCACCAGCCAACTATAAAACTGGCTGGGATGGGCTAGGCGGGATTAAGCCAGTGTAATGAAACCATTGTCAGACAGTTCGAGATTGGCTGCCTGAACACCAGTAATAGTGATCATGGTGCCTGCAAAGCCGCTGGTGACGTTGCCGTCAAAGGACTCATTCTCGAAGTACAGGTTGACGTTGTTGCCATCTTGCTGGAAGAAGACTTCCAAAGTACCAGCATCGCCGTAAGCCTTAGTCTTCAACGTATCGGCAGCTTCAAGGTCGAAACGAGTGAAGCTATCGCCAATGAACAGCTTGTCAGCCGCTTCAAACTTGGTCAGCTTGATGCCGTCTTTCGTGTCTGCGGTGAGGAGATACAGATCGGCCTCGTTGGCCGTGCCGCCGCTGTTGCTGGTTGCAAGTTCGACTAGGTTGTCAACACCCAGCGCTTCCAGAGCCTCAGCTGCTGTATCAACGTCTTCGCCCTTGGCATCGTAGATGTCGAGAACAGCATTCAGGTCGGTCAGGTTGTCCTGAGCAGTCTCTAGTGCGGTTTCTGCTTCGGTAACAGCGTCGGTCAGAGTCTTACGAGCCGCAAGCAAGTTTTCTGCCGCCTCAACTACTGCACCAGTATCGGTAGCAAAGAAAGCTGTTTCAGCATCAGCAACCGCAGTTTCCAGATCCTGGCGTTCCCCTACGTGCTTAATGGCAGCATTAAGGGCTTTTTCGGCTGCGCTGGTGTTGGCAGCAAAAGCAGCAGACTTAAAGGTCGTACCAACGAATGTATCTGCGTCAGCCTCAGCGCCAGCTGTATTGTCTGCGTCAACTTTAGCTTTAATACCGTTAACAACTGCCAGCAGGTCTGCTACGGTTTTAGCTACACCATCGTTATAGGCATTAGCAGTTAAATCACCGCCTGCATCAACGTAGGCGATGATGTCCGCACGCAAATCAAGAAGCATGGCCAAGTTATCGCCATTGGCGGAGATGTCGGCAGCCAGATCATCTTCAGCAGCTTCAACGGCATCTTGAAGCTCTTTGGCAGTCAGGGTGTCAACGACTGGAGCAATCTTGATAGCAATACCGCTGATATCAACGCCCTCATTATCAGCAAGAACACTTGTAATTGTTACAAGGCCAGTAGTACCGTCGCGCACGATGGTAGCAATTTGATCGCCTTTGTTGCCACTACCAAAATCCACAGTACTCAAATCACCAGTGTTGAAGACACCATCTTTTACGGAGAACTCGACACCGCCGATTTTTAGAACACCAGTGAAGCTGTCTTCAATGGTGAAGGTGACGGTCGAAGCTTTACTAGCTTGGCCAGCAGCTTCAACAACTTGGTTACCATTTGGGTTTGTACTTGCATCGTAAGCACCGATTGTAGCAAGGGATTCAGAGTAACCAGCTTGTTTGGCACCGGTGGAGTCAGTCGTATATGCGCCATCTTTCGTGTAGATCTTGTTAAAGCCTGCTTGTGCGGCACCGTCTTCATCTGCAACATCCGTACCGTCTTTTAGGTATAGGCTCTTGGCTTTGGTCACAGCCTCGTTGGCTTTGTTCAGAGCAGACGCAAGGTTCGCATCGGTCATGCGGGTGTCGCCGTTGATACCGGCCAGGCCAGCACCGGCTACCTTGGCATCATCCGTACTACCGCCAGCGTCAGACAGCTTTGCGGCCGCTGCAGAAAGCACCGCAGCCTCAGCAACGGCAAGGTCGGCTTCTGCGTCAGTTACTGCTGTCTGTGCATTAGTTTTGGCAGCTTTTGCAGCAGCGTCATCAAAACCTTTAACAAAAGTATCCAGTGCGGTGCCTTCCTTCGGGCTAGGATCTTGGGCATTCACTTCCAAGGCAACATCTTTTAGGGCTTCAGCTTGAGCAGCCTTGGCGGTTTGGTAGGTTACTAGGGCTTCTGTGAGACTGAAGGTGCGCCACCCCCTAACCCCTTGCTTTTGCAAAGAATTTCCCAGCCAAAAAAACCAATAACGACGCTAGAACGACGTAGGGACGAAAAACGAACAATAAAAAACGGTCATAGCACACTGTTTTATATTCCATTGACGGAATATATTTTCTCTTTATATTTGCTGCATGAAATGGGATATCGAATACACCGATGAATTTGGCGAATGGTGGGGTACGCTCTCTGAAGCCGAGCAGGAATCACTGGCTGCTTCGGTTGAGCTGCTGGAAGTGCGTGGCCCGCATCTTGGCTTTCCACACAGCAGTGCTATCTACGCCTCTCGACATGGCCATATGCGCGAGCTGAGGATCAGCATTTGCAACAACTCCAAAAGGAAGGGGTGATAAATGACTAAAAAATTTGCAGAGCTACGCGCTCAAATGTCCCCAGAGTCACGCGCCAGAGCAAAAGTGAAAGCGCAGAAAATGCTGGCTGAAATGCCACTCAATGAACTGCGTCAAGCGCGTGGTCTGTCGCAGAAGATGCTGGCACAGGCGCTGCAAGTGCAGCAGCCTTCAATCGCCAAAATGGAAAAGCGCACAGATATGTATCTCTCAACGCTGCGCAGCCATATCGAAGCGATGGGCGGTAAGCTCGAAGTGGTGGCTCGCTTTCCTGACGGGGCAGTCAAAATATCCAACTTCTCTGATCTCGATAGCACTGCGCCTGCATGACGGGTTAGTGCCCTATACGACATAGGAACGAGAAGCGACAAAACTTCATAGCGATTGGGGCGGTGTAAAAATCACGTATCTTTTAGCGAAAGTACCCAACTTTTGCCGCATCAGATACAACGCGCCGTAACAATACCCGCCACGCCTCTCGAAGAAGCGCACCCCGGCGGGTTTTTTTATTGCCTACTCTCTTTAACCGCCCATTGGGGTGGATGCTCAAATCGCTTTGCTCAGGCAGCGAGGCTTGGTCATTAACGATGAGGAAGCGGCTTGGCTTTGCTGAAAACTGGCGGCAGCGTAAAATTTGGCGGCGATAGAGGGGGCTGGCTTCGACTACGCTCAGCCAGCTCAGCCAGCTCAGCCAGCGTATCAAGCGTGTAGTGCTGCATATTGCTGCACGGTAGGAATCCTGATGGGTAGAGCATCGCCCTGTGGACGGGTGGCTTCCCAGCCCAAGCAGGCTAACCAAATGGAGCGGGGGATAGGCTTTTCACCGTCGCGGTAATAAATCAGCATACGCCGTGAAATGCCCAGGGCACGGGCTGCTTGCTCCAGGGTGAGGCCGGTTTCGTGCAGCCAGCTCCAGATGCGTTCATGACCAATGCCACCGGCTTGCTCAATTGCAAGGTTGCGCAGATTGTCAGCGGCCAGATCAAGCTCGTCTTCAATCCAGTCAACGCAGTGGCCATGAAAGCCAAGTTTGGCTTGGGCAAAAAGGGTGGGGTCTTCAAGCGCTGCTAGTGCCTGAGTGTGCTTGATCCAGCCGTGCAAATCGACCTCGTAGGTTTGATGGTCGGCATAGGTTAAGCGCAGGCGGTATGGGGGCAGCGCTTGTACGCTCGTTAGGGTGAAGTGGCGTTTGCTCATCGCTGTAGCTCCTCAAAAGTCTGGGTGAGCCAGTCTTGGCGTTCTTTTGCCCATTCCAGGACTTCGGCAATTTCGCGCTCGCTGACTCGGCCATGGATAATTTTGAGCGGCTGAATGCTGACCCAGGCTTCACGCCCATCATTAAGTTGGACATGAAAGTGCGGTGGTGGATGGTCGCGGGAGTTGATCCGAACCCGGCAATTGGCAAAGCGCTGGATGACTGGCATGTCTGCCATTATGGTGCAATGGCTGCATGGTGACCGATGGCGATTAGCTCCTCTCATTACATCACGCCCTTTTACCCCCTGCCCCACCCCCTCCCCCCTTGCGGGGTACTCCCCCTTGGCAGGGGGAGAGGTGTTGCGGCCTTCTCTAACTCCCCTCCTTACTAAGGAGGGGTGCCCGAAGGGCGGGGTGGTTCCACGGGGCATCCAAGGGGCTGGGCTGTTTTATTTGTTCAGCCTCCTGCTTACGTTGCGCCCTTTTACCCCCTCCCCCCTTGCGGGGTACTCCCCCTTAGCAGGGGGAGAGGTGGGCAGTGGCCAACAAAAAACCCCCGCCCCACTTAAAGCAGGGCAGGGGTTGGGGAGCGCTTGCTTGTATCACCAGCCAGCTATAACACTGGCTGGGATGGGCTAGGCGGGATTAAACACCAGCAGTAATAAAGCTGCCATCCAAGGTGATGTCGTCGATGCTAACACCAAGCAAGGTTACCTTCACGATCTCGGTCAGGCCACCGTCAGTGGTCAGGCTGCCTGCATAGGTTTCCTGCTCAACGTACAGTTCGAGGTTCGCACCGTTTTGCTTGTAGAAGATTTCAAGCGCTGCGTCGCTACCTACCTTGTCAGCGATGGCCTTGGCACCCAGATCAACCAGCTCGTAGCCTTCGCCAACGAACAGGTAGTCAAGACCCTTGTCACCAAACTTGTTGACGGTGGTGGTGTCCTTGCCCTTCAGGTCGCTCAACAGGAAGATGTCGTCATCTGCGCTGCCGTTGCCGGTCTTGCCGTTTTCCAGTTGCTTCGGAGCGCTGTAGTCATTCTCTTCGAACCAAGCGGTTGCCTCAGTAATGGCTTCGCCCCGTGCGTCCAACTCGCCGTTCAGCTCGCGAGCGGTCAGGAAGTCAGCCACCAGCTTCTCGAAGGTATCGACGCTGGTTTGAGCATCAGCAACCGCCTTGGACAGACCTGCATCTTCCGATACGGTCGGCGCTGGTGAAACAGATGCTTCACCGGTCTCGGGGTTGTCGGACGTGCCGGCCAGAGTGCCTGCGTCGCGAGGATCTGGGGTGAGGACGACAGCATTTACATCAATACTCAATGCTGTGGTAGCTGTTGCGGTCAAGGTGATCGAGTCAGTAGTGACAGCAGCATTGAAAGTCAGTGGGGTACCAGAAGCACCTGCCAATTTGATTGCAGTGCCGTTGCCGTCGTTGTCAATCTGAGTTTTCAACCAAGCTGCTGCGGTATTAACGTCGTAATCGGCATCAAAGATAAATTCTTTGTCACCGACAGTGATCTTGTCGCCTTTTTTGACGGCGGCATCAATCTTGAATACAAACGCGGCTGCACTGGAACTGTCATCACCATCAGTGAAGCTGGTTTTGCTTGCAGCAACAGTACCGGCATCGCCCTTGGTCACTTTCAGCTCAAGGTTCTTCACCTCAGCAGCAGCTACGCTGGCTTTGATGGTGACGGTGTCACCAGAAGCACTGGCAGCCCACGTGGTGGTCGAACTACCAGCGCCAGTCATTGCACCTGCAATAGCCGTAGCGACTGCATCAACATTAGCCTCCAAACCCGTAACGTCGTAGCTCAAGCCGTCAAACTCGAACTTGTCGCCGATCTTGCCTGCGTCAGTTACCTTGAAGGTGAACTCCTGCTGCTTGCCAACGCTGCCAGCGCCAATATCGGCATTGGCCTTGGTTTCGTAGATGTCGGCAGTAACGCTGTAGTCGATGGTGATATCGGACTTGCCAGCAGTGGTGCCATAGGTGATGGTGCCGCCGCCCAGTGCCTTGACGGAGTAGCCACCGTTTTCGTTCAGATAAACGGCTTCAACCGCTTCAACAAGCGCTTCCTTGGCGTTGGTTTCGGCAGTAGCGGCCGATGCCTGAACGTCGAAGGCGGCCAAAAGGTCAGCAACACCCTTGGTGGTTGCGGGCTTGCCAGCATCGGTCAGCACCCAAGCACCGTTGATGTTGTTGGCCAGGACGATGCTATTAGCAGCAGTGCCATCAACCCCTTGATAGAGCTTGCCATCGTCAACAGATACCTTGCCAGCAGAATGATCCGCAGTAGCGGAGTAAGTCAGGCCGGCGTTCAGAGCGCCGAACACAGTACCAGCATCGGTCATTGCAGCGTCAGCAGTCGCTTTTGCATCAATGGCTGCGTTGGTGGCTGCAATTTCGGCTTCAACAGCGTCCAGCAGGGCAACAGTGCCGGCTTCGGCCTTCTTGACCGCATTGTTCAGTGCAGTCTCTAGGGAGGTCTGCTTGTCAGCAATCATGGTGTCCTGAGTTGCAGCAGGACGGCCACCAAAGCCAGTGTCGTTGACACCGCCTGCGGCGCTGATGGCAGTAACAGCGTCATCCAGAACATCAGTGACGTTCTTCTCGGTAGCTGTTTTGGCACCTGTGCCAGCTTTGGCAGCAACGGCTTTGTTTTCCAGTGCGTCTTTCAGGAAGTTGGCTTTGTCTTGCTTGGCTGCGTCTAGGGTGGCTAGGGCTTGTGTGAGACTGAAGGTTCGCCACCCCCTAACCCCTTGCTTTTAACAAGAATTTTCCAGCCCAAAAAACCAATAACGACGCTAGAACGACGTAGGAACGAAAAACGAACACCCAAACCAGTCAGGCTGCTGCATGAGAATCTGGCTCAATAGATAAGCGCATACCTACCGTTTTGAGTACCGCTAGCAGCGTTTTGAGGGTGGGGTTTCCGCTGGGGGACAGCGCTCGATACAGCGCCTCGCGGCTAATGCCCGCTTGATTTGCTACTGCTGACAGTCCTCCATAGGCTTCAGCCACTGTGCGTAAGGCCAATAAGCCAGCAGCGCGGTCGTCAGGGTTGTCTAGCGATTGCATCGCCGCTTGCAGATATGCAACCGCTAATGCGCGGTCTGCACGTAATTCTTCAATTTCACGCTCGCGGTGCGAAACCGCTGCTTGTAGTTGGTGCTTCATCCCTGCCTCCGTTGCCAATCTAGCCAATAACGATGCGCCTGAGCAATATCGCGTGCTTGGGTTTTCTTATCGCCTGCACACAGAAGAATCACCACCTTCTGACCATGGCGACCACAATAAATACGATAGCCAGCACCAAAATGTTCGCGTAGTTCCAAAACGCCTTCACCAACTGGCTCGCAGTCGCCAAAATTACCAACCTCTAGCCGCTTTAGACGCATACTTGACATCCTCCCCGCCCTAAAGGACGGGGATTCCTACAGCGCTTGTGCGAGCTTCTACGCTTGCACCAGTCGCCTCGGTGGGTTCCTGCTTCACTGAGGT
>JAHAYB010000424.1 GCA_018384835.1 Comamonas sp. | reverse complement strand
GTGTTGGCGTGGTGCTGGTTACCGTCATCGGTTGGTATGTGTATCATCAGCCCCTAGATTTAGCGGCCATTGTCGGCATTGCTCTCATTGTTGCGGGCGTTGTAGTGCTCAATGCGTTCTCGAAGGTTGTCGCCCATTGAGCGGCGATGCCTAACTTGGCGTTAGCACCACTGAAAACCCATTTATTTTTCTCATGCTTATTCAAACGGCATTTAGTTTCTCAAGCGCTGTTCAGCGCTTGGCTTGCCGTTTTTCCGGGCTTCGCCTGCATTTGCTGCGCCAGTTTTCAGTCGTTTTGGCCTCTGGCCCTTGCGTAGCAAGCGCAAGCAGCTATCGTTTTCGTAGTGCTGTGCCGCCTCGGTGGCGCAGTGCTTTTTCGCAGTTCGTGCCCGTCGCCAAATTCAAGTTACCCGTTTTGGCTTCTGGTTCTAACCTTCCGGTCAAACCGACCCGCATTCTGCGGTCGGCTTACCTCGCCCGTTAGGCGCGCTACCACAAATATTATGGAGGTTCACATGAATGTGTTTTGCAAACTTACTGCGCTTGCTGTGCTTGGTGCTTTTTCTTGCTACACAAGCCTTGCTAGCGCTAGTGATGCTGCAGTTGAAGAATATGCTCGCATTGCCGCAAGTGGCGCAAACTCACAATTTCAGAAATCTCCACCAAATGATGGAATAACAAAATCCTCGCGTGCGTATTCACAAGGTAAAGCTGTAGTCTACTAGTTCGTTCTTGCAATTCGGTCCAATGTTACAGAGGCCGAGCTTGCTGCGTGGAGAGCTGGTACTCGTAGCGAAGTAGTACCAGGTGCTTGTTCGGTACTTCGGAAATACGAATTCTTTAAGAAAGGACTCCTTTTTCGTTATCGGTATCTCGACCGCTCCGGTCAGGTGCTAGATGACTTTTTGGTTAATCGCCCAGCCTGCGAAGCGCTATAGGTCTCAAAGGTTGCCGGTGATTGCCTACTATCGGGAGCCTCTCAAAACCTCGGCAACTTAAGCCAGTTGAGGCGGGCGGCATGCAGTAAATTCAGAACATGATCACCCCACGCAGCGCCCTGAAGTTCGACCTGTTTGCTGATACCTGCCGCAAAGGCAAACTCGATGAGGTGGGGGATCCGCTGCAGGTGATAGCCCGCCACATAGACTTTGCGCAATTGGCGGCACTGGCTGATGCCTTGATTGAGCGCAGTGATGGGCGTAAGGGCGGCAGGCCGGCGTATCCCACCGAAGTCATGGTGCGCATCTTGGTGCTCAAACGGTTGTACAACCTGTCCGATGAGCAGATGGAGTTCCAGTTGCTCGACCGCACGAGCTACCAGCGTTTTTGCCTGCTGCAAAACGCCAGGAACGTACCTGACCGCAACACCATCTGGCGCTTTGGTGAGCGCATTGGTGTGGATGGTGCAACAGCCTTGCTGCATGGTGTGGATGCGCAGTTGCACAGTCACGGCTTTATGGCCCGAGGCGGCCAAGCGATCGATGCCACACTGGTTGCAGCGCCTGTGCAGCGCATCAACAAGGCCGAGCGCTCCGAGCTGGCTGATGGCCAGCAACCTGCGTGGAGTGAAGCCCGGCGCAGACAAAAAGACGTGGATGCCACACATACCAAAAAGCATGGCAAAGGCTACTTTGGCTACAAGCTCAGCGTGAGTGTGGACCACAAGCATGGCTTTATCCGTGGCGTGGCTACAGGCACCGCCAGCGAGCACGATGGACACCACTTTGAAGAAGTGCTTGATGTCAACAACACGGGCAAAGAAGTCAACGCAGACAAAGCATACCCAAGTGCCCAGCGCTTGGCCATGCTCAAGACCTTGGGTTTCAAAGAAGGCATCCAGCGCAAGGCCCAGAAAAACAAGCCGCTGAGCGCCTGCCAGCAGCGGCGCAATCACCGCATTGCCAAGCGAAGAGCCAAGGTTGAGCACGTGTTTGCTGGCATACGGCACATGGGCGGCAAGTTCTTGCGCACCATAGGTCAAGCTAGGGCCAGTGCGACCATGGTGTTAATGGCTGCCTGCTACAACCTCAAACGCTTGGCATCGTTCTTGGAGCGAGGGGTAGATTCCTTCTACAAATCCAAGCCTTCAAAGACACAGGTGCGTGTTCAAGCAGCGAATTGATGGGCAATGCAGGCCCCAAAGGGCCTGCATTGCTTCAAATCGTCGTTTTAAACAGTTGGAACGCTCAATTCACGCCTTTGCTTCTGAAAAGCGTAGGGTTGTTAGAGGTTCCCTAAAGAGTCTGCAGACTTTCAGATGGGTGTTTGTGCTTACTTTTGTTGGGGGTGCTCATCTTGTTAGGTGATTCCGCCACCATTGCTCAGCGAATGCATGCCTAAAGGGAGCTAGCAGTACTGCATGTGAATGGAGGCGGCCTCCTTGGTATGAGGCACGACTTGCTCAGGCAGTACGTCGAAATGGAACCACGACTTGGTGTGGGGAAGGGGAGCCTGCTTCGCAGGCACTCAAAAAGTCAGCCCATTTTTTCAGGGCCTCGCGGCGCTCAGGGATTTCCTCACGCACGTCATAGATGGCTTCCATACCCTTGAGCGTGTGGTTCAGCGCGATTTCGGAAATCTCGCGAGACACACCCATATTGCGCATGTGCCCCTTGGCTGTACTGCGCGTGTCATGCGGCGTAAAGCGGCGAATGTCGATGTCACCGCGCTCAAAGGCACGAGTGATGGCAGCCCAAAGCGTTGTTGTGCCGACATGGGTGTCGCCAAGCGCGAGAAGACGGTCCTGGCGACGTGCTGGCAGCAGGTACTCTGAGCCATCGGCAAACAGCAGAAGCTCACGAAACCACTCAATCACGGCTGGCACCAGCGGAACGAGAAAGCCATTGCGAGTTTTGACCGCATCATCAGGAATCCACCACACACCACGATCAAGGTAAAGGTGCTCCTTCTTGGCCTTGACCAGCTCAACCCCACGCACACACGTGGCCAACAGAATTCGGAAGGCCAAGCCGTTTTGACGACCGATCAAGTCAATGGTGGGCAACAAGGTGCGCAGCTCCGCTTCATCCAGCATGATGCGACGGCGTACGGGTGGGCGCGGCCCCATGAGTGCAGCCAACTTAATGCCGAAACATGGGTTTGTGGGAATCAACGTCAGCCCACACGCATGGTCAAACAGCTGGGAAGCCGTGGTCAAAATCCGTTTGGTGATCGTCCATGTACGCTGGCAGTCCTTCAACATGGAAACGATGTCGATAGGGGTGACTTTTTCGACTTGCCATGAGCCCAGGCGCGGCAGAATGACTTGGTCAAAGTCGTAGTTGCGATACTGAACCGTCACTTTGGCAAAGCTGTCGAGGCGTAAGCGCTTTTCGCGATAGTCATTGACGAGGTCGCGTATTGTCCACGCAGCGATAGCACGGCTGCGGGTGACTTGCTTTTGAGCCGCAACATCTTCATTGCCATCAACTGCAGCACGCAAGGCACGGGCTTTTTCACGTGCGTTGCTGAGGCTGATGTCGGGGTAGTTGCCAAGCGTGACTTCTTTGCGCCGACCGTGAAGGCGGTAGCGCAAGACCCAAGATGCGGTACCTGCTTTGGAGAGTGTGAAGGTGAGGCCATCACCATCAGATTTGGCGATTTCCTCCCCCTTTGATATCCAGTTTTTGAGCTGCCTATCTGTCAGCAAGTTGGTGAGTTTGGGCATGTTCCCCCTATGCAAAACTCACGCGATTTGACCACCTCTCTAGCTACCCAACCGGCTACCCATCTAGCTACCCACAGGGGATGCGCTGTGGCGATTTGAATTGATCTTTAAGAAGTCAATTTTCTTTTTAAATCAAAGGGTTATTCTGGTTTTGGTGAGGCTATGAAAACCGCTGTGAGATCGCGCAAAAAATTGCAGGTGGCAATTTGCATGTTCTAAAAATTTCCTTGTGTCGTGCAGGGTTCACAGAGCAGGCATCTCTGAAAAATCCTTGAGCTACCAGTAGTTCCAGGCTGCGTTGTAGCTACTCATCCGCATTGTGATTCGGTTTGAGGTGGGCGTGA
>JAHAYB010000392.1 GCA_018384835.1 Comamonas sp. | reverse complement strand
ATGCTTTTAACGCTGAAGCTAAATTCTTTCGGCATGGTGACTCTGTAACTGTGTTGAGCGGGTATTGAAAAAAGTAGTTCGCTCAGAACAGTGACCAGTCGGGAAGCCCCCGTTGCACTGCTGACAGCCTAGATGCCTAGAAGGTCTAGGTAGGAGCGAACAATGGGGGCGATGATAGGCAGGTGATTCAATGAAGTAAAATGATGTTACTTCAATGATTTATGAGTTTTATTCATTTTACTGTCTTGCCCTCCATTTCCAGCGCCACCTTGCCAAAATGCGCCCCGCTTTCCAGGCGGCTGAGGGCGGCGTGTATTTCCTCCAGCGGGTAGCTGCTGTCGATAATGGGGCGAATACCCATGCGCTCGACAAAGCCCAGCAGGTCGTGGAACTCGCCCAGCGTGCCCAGGGTGGAGCCAAAAATCTGCAATTGCCGGATAAAGATGCGGCGCAAATCAGCGCTGGGGTGGTCGCCCGAGGTGGCTCCGCACGTGACCAAGCGGCCACCACGCACCAATGATTTCAAGGCCGCAGACCAGACAGCTTCGCCCACGTTTTCAAACACCACGTCCACGCCGCGCCCATCGGTGAGCTTGAGCACCTCTTTAGCCACATCTTGACTTTGGCTGTTGATGCCGTGGGCAGCGCCCAAAGCACGGGCACGTTCCAGCTTGCTGTCCTCCCGAGAGGTCACAATCACCCGCGCCCCAATAGCCTGCGCCAGTTGCAGCGCCGCCAGCGACACGCCCCCGCCGATGCCGAAAATCAGCACCGTATCCCAGGCTTGCAGGCGGGCTTTGGTAAACAACATGCGCCATGCGGTCAGGTGATTCACCCCTAACGCGGCGGCCTCTGCCCAATTCAGATGCTCCGGCTTGGGAAAAACCTGTGTCGCAGGCACTTGGATGGTGCGGGCAAACGTGCCGTCGCAATGCTCCCCCAGAAACTGGATGCGCGTACACAGCACGCCGTCGCCGCGCTGGCAGAACTCGCAGCGCCCGCAGGCTATGCCGGGGTGAATCACCACCGCCTGACCGGGGCGCAGCAGCGGGTCGTTGGCATCGCATTCTTCGATGATGCCTGCGCCATCTAGCCCCATGATTTGCGGTAGTCGGTGGGTGATACCTGCACCGCTATTACGCATATACAAATCCACTTGATTCAGAGTTGCGGCCTGCATCCGCACGCGCACCTGACCCGATGCGCGTGCAAGCAGGCTGCGCTCCTTCACTTGCACCACTTCGTTGCCACCGTGGCCGGTGATGAATACTGCTTTCATGGCTACTTTCTACTGGTGAAAAATACAAAAACGGTACGAACCAGGGGGAGTGGGCAAGCGCCCGCTGTATCCCGTGTTCGTACCGTTGCCTTATCCCCGAAGGCTTACGCCTAGGAGCTTACATCTTGCACAGCGGCGAGGCAGGCGGAATGATGCTAGCGGGGTAGCTTTGCTCAATCACGGGGCGCAGCACGCCGTCGGCGGTTTTGACGCGGGCAATGTAGTTGGGGATAAGAAGCTGGTTGTCCTCAGCGCGAACGGTGGCCTTGCCGTAGAGCGTCTCGACTTCTGCGCCGCGCAGCGCTTTGGTCACGTCCAGCGGCTTGGTGCTACCCGCCAGTTGCACGCCTTGGAACAGCACCATTGCGCCGTTATAGGCTTGGCCTTCGGTGTCGGAGGGCAGGCGGTTGTGCTTGGCCTTGAAGGCGGCGGCAAACGCCTTGCTTTGTTCGGTGTCGATGTCGGGCGTGTAGCCGACGTTGCCGGGCACGTTGTCCAGCGCATTGCCGGTGGCATCAACAATAAAGTTGGACAGCAGCGCATGGCCAATCAGGGGCGTTTGTCCAATCAGGCCAAAGTCAGCGGCCTGCTTGGCAAAGGCGATAGCGCCCGAAACATCGGCCACCCAGATGGCATCCACCTTGGCATTTTTAAGCTGCTGGATATAGGGAGCGTACACCTTGGTTCCCAGCGGGGCGAATAGCTTGGTAGTCACTTTTTTGCCCTGGGCGGTTACGGCAGCTTCAAACGATTTGGCCGAGTCTTGCCCCCACACATAGTCTGCCGCCATGATGGCAAAGTTATTGCCGGGCAGGGTTTTGGCCCATTCGTCAATCATGGCCAAGTCCATGGCATCAGAGTGGTTGGTGCGCACAAAGCGCGGACTGCAAGCGTCTTGGGTCAGGCGGTCGGCCTTGCTGATGGTGCCGATAAAGGCGGCATCCCAGCGCCCCAGGTTCTGGCTAATGGCCAGCGAGATGGACGAGGTAATGGGCCCGATGATGAGCTTATGCCCCTCACGCGCTAGTTTTTCTGCCACACGGCGGCCTGCTTCGGGGGTGCTTTCGTCGTCGCCCTCGGCAAGCATAATTTTGCGACCATCAATGCCGCCTTTGGCGTTGGCTTCTTCCACGGCGAATTTGATGCCATTGGCCACATCTGCGCCCATGGTGGCAAAAGCGCCCGATTGCGAAGTAACCAGTGCAATTTTGACCGGCTCTTTATCTTGCGCCACGGCAGCCAATGGCAGGGCAACGGCCAGAGTGATGCCCACCAGCAAGGGGCGGGGGGTGAATATGTTCTTCATGCTTTGTCTCCTAAGTGGTTGAGGGAAGTAGTAATGGGTAATGGGGAAAAATAAAAATTGCTACACGGCAATATGCGTAGCCAGTGCCTGCATGCCGTCGGGGCTGGCATCCACCACGCCCTCGGCCACGACTGCGCCTTTACTCATGGCCAGGTAGCGGTGCGAGACGCGGGCAATCAGGCTGAGGTTTTGTTCAATCAGCAGTAGCGCTGTACCTTGGTCGGCCACTAAATTGAAGATGTCCGCCAGTTGATCGACGATGACCGGAGCCAGCCCTTCGGTAGGCTCGTCCAGCAAAATCAGGCTGGGGTTGGACATCAGGGCGCGGCCTACGGCCAGCATTTGCTGCTGTCCGCCCGATAGCGCTGTGCCGGGGGTGTGGGCACGCTCTTTCAGAATGGGAAAGAGCTTGTAGATTTCCGGCACATTCCACGGCTCTTTGTTGCCTTTGCTGTTTTTGCCCTGGCCGGTGGCTGCGCCCAGCAGCAGGTTTTCCTCTACCGTCAAGTTGGCGATGATGCGCCGCCCCTGCGGAACCACCACCACGCCCTGCTGGGCAGCGATATAGGGGCGCGGGCGGGCAATGGCTTTGCCGCCGATGGACACCTTGCCGTGGCGCATCTGCGCCAGCCCCAAAATGGTGTTGACCACCGTGGTTTTGCCGACACCGTTGCGCCCAATCAGGGCGACACGCTCGCCGGCCTCTACGCGCAGGCTCAGGCGGTGCAGGATATGGGCTGCGCCGTAGAAGGCATCGACTTCATGCAGTTCGAGTAAGGCGCTCATGCGGCACTCCCCAGATAGGCTTCGCGCACGCGGGCATCGGCGCGAACGGTGGCCGGGTCGCCGCTGGCAATCACCCGCCCTAGCTCAAACACGGTGATGGCGTTAGAGATGCCAAACACCACATCCATGTCGTGCTCGACCAGCAGCACCGAGACCTGCCAGCGCGCGGTCAGGGCTTGCAGATGGTCGGCCAAGTCGTGCGACTCTTTGACGGACAAACCCGCCATTGGCTCGTCGAGCATTAACAGCTTGGGGCGACCGACCAAGGCCAGCGCCAAATCCAGGCGGCGCTGCTCGCCATAGCCCATGTCTTCGGCCTGCATATTGCTCAGGCGGGCAAGGTCGAGTTCTTCCAGGACGGCATCGGCATCTGCACCGCTATCGGCCACGCCCATTTGGTGTGAGGCCAGCTCTACCTGACGGCGTACCGTCATCCCGCCAAAAATGCTGGTGCGCTGAAAGCTGCGCGACAGGCCGCGCTTGCGCCGCTCTACCGCGCCCAGAGCGGTCACGTCCTCACCATCGAGCAGCACGCGCCCGCGTGTGAGCCGCCGCCGTCCGGTAATGGCATCAATCACGGTGGATTTGCCCGCGCCGTTGGGGCCAATCAGGCCGCGAATCTGGCCTTTTTCTAGGGTGATAGCCACGCCATCCAAGGCTTTTACGCCGCCGTAGTGGATGGCGACATCCTCGGCTTGCAGCACATAGTTGCTGGCATCTTTTTTATTGCTCATGGCCCGCGCCTTTCTGTAACTTACCGTAGCGCAGACGAATGCGCAGCTTGTTCAAAGCGCCGGTGATGCCGTCGGGCGAGAACACAATCACCGCAATCAGCGCTGCGCCAAAAATCGCCATGGAGTAGGTAGCCCAATCACCCAGTAAATCCTTGAACAGAAAATAGACAATCGCCCCGACGATGGGCCCTACAGGGTGCTTAAAGCCGCCCACCACCACCATCAGCAGCGTGATGGCCGAGACGCTCCAGTGCAGGCTCTCAGGCGAGATAAAGCCGGTGTTCAGCGACGACAGCAGCCCAGCCACGCCGGTCACGACGGCAGACAGGGCATACACCAGCGCACGCGGCACGGTGGTCTGGATGCCGATAAATCGGGCGCGTTCTTCGTTATCACGGGCGGCCTCGGTGACTGCGCCAAAGCGTGTGCCCAAAATCCATTGCAAGGCGCAGGCCACCAGCACCAGCAGCACCCAGGCCAGCATGAACAGCGTGCCCGGTTGCAGCAGCACCGATTGCGACACGCCAAACAGCGTCTCAGGCCAGGCAATGCCCATGCCGTCTGCGCCGCCAGTCATGCCCCGCGCACGCGAGGCCAGCAGATAGGCCATCTGCCCAATGGCCAGCGTCAACATGCCAAAGGCAATGCCAGGCACGCGCACAATCACCAGTCCAATCAAGAATGCGCCGATGGCAATGGCCGCTAGCACGGCCAGCAGCGCCAGCTCGGCGGGCATCCAGCCCAATTCCAGCAGCACGCCCATGCCGTAGCCAGCAGCACCAAAAAACAGCGCATGGCCAAAGCTGACCAAGCCGTTTTGCTTGAGCAGCAGCCCCACGCCCAAGGCAAAGATGGCGTAAATCACCGCCTGGGTGAACATGCCCAGCAAACTTTCCGAGCTAGTGAGCCACAGCACCAATGCACCACCGGCCAGCGCCAGCAAGGCGTTGAGGGCGATACGAGAAAAACCCAAAGGCATAGCTTGTTCCTCCCGCTTTTAGGTACGGCTGCCGGCCAGCCCCGAGGGCTTCCAAATCAGCACAGCAATCATGAATAAGAAGGGCAGCAGCACCGATACCTGGGGCAGATACACCGCACCAATCGCCTGCATCATCCCCAGCAGCAGTGCTGCAACGAATGCACCTGCCAGCGAACCCAGGCCGCCAATCACCACCACCACAAAGGAGTCAATCAGCACATCCGAACTCATGTGCGGTGTGAGTGAGAGAAAAGGCGCAGCCACCACGCCCGCCAGCCCTGCCAAGGCAGCACCCAGCCCAACGACCAGGGCGCTGAGGTGGTCGGTATTGACACCTTGCATAGAGGTGGTGATGGGGTCGGTACTGGCAGCCCGCACAAACAAACCCAGGCGCGAAAAGCGCAGCCACAGCGTTAAACCCAGCGCCACGGCTGCGCCCATGGCGATGACTGCCAGCAAATAGGCCGGCAGGCTTTCGCCCAATAGATGCACCGAGAAGCTCAGTACCTCCGGTGTGAACAGCGAATGATTGCCTTTGCCCCAGATGAAAACCACCAGGTCTTCGAGCATCAGCAGCAGCCCAAAGGTGACCAGCATGACGTTAAGCGGCTCGCGGTCTTGCAGCAGGCGAAAGCCGTAGCGGTCCAGCAGCACGCCCACCGCCGCCATAGCCAAGGGCGCAACCACCAGCGCTACCCAGAAGTTGCTGTGCGTGGCCACCGTAAAGGCGATATACGCGCCCAACATGTAGAGTGCGCCGTGGGCAAAATTCACCACCCGCCGCAAGCCATAGATTAGTGCCAGCCCTGAGCTCATGATGATGAGCAGAGCGCCATACACCAATCCGTTAAACAGATTGATTGTGAGCATGGTGTTTGTCTCTCTCCAGGGGGTTGGCGTTATGCCGGGGTGTTGCGCACCAGCTCTTCAATGGCTTGGCGTAGCTTGAATTTTTGAATTTTTCCAGACGGGGTGGCAGGCATGGCCTCTTGCACAATCACGCGCTCGGGCACGTACTGGATGGCGACTTTCTGCTCCTGCATAAAGCGGCGCACCTCGTCCAAGTCGATATGCTGACCCGCCTTGGGCACGATGACAGCACAAGCACGCTCGCCCAAGCGCTCGTCCGGATAGGCCACCACCGCAGCGAGGGACACGGCAGGGTGTTTATAGAGCAGGGATTCAATTTCCACCACGGGGATGTTCTCGCCGCCGCGAATAATCACGTCCTTGCTGCGCCCGGTGATGCGGATATAGCCGCGCTCGTCGATACGCGCCAAGTCGCCGGTGTCAAACCAGTCATCGGCATCGGTCGCGTTGAGCTGGGGGCGCTTCAAATACCCGCCAAAGTTGGAGCAAGAGCGCAGCAGCAGCCTGCCCGCCTCGCCGGTGGGTAGGGGCTGGCCGTCGGCATCCACCACTTTGACCTCTACGCCGGGCAGTGGGCGGCCATCGGTGTTGATGGCGCGTTCATCGTCATCGCTCAATTCTGTGGTGGTGACTGCGCCGTTTTCTGTCATGCCCCAAGCGGACACAATTTTTGCGCCCAAGGCAGCGCGTGCCTGCTCTACCAACGGCCCCGGAATGGGCGCACCGGCGCATAAAAAAGTGCGCAGCGTGGGCACGCCCTGTCCACCAGCCTGCTTTTGCTCGGCCACGGTACGCGCCAAGTCGGTGAGGAAGGGAGTCGAGGCCATGGTGAACGTCACCTGCTCTTGCTCAATCAGCGCGGCGGCGGTTTTTGGCTCCCACACGTCTTGCAGTACGGCGCTGGCTTTGAGCATGATGGGCATCATCAGCCCGTACATAAAGCCGGTTTGGTGCGCCATCGGCGAGGCCATGAGCACCACGGCTTCGGCATCCAGGCGCATACGCTCGGCATAGGGCACGATGTTGGACATGAGCGTGTTGGCCGTCTGCATCACGCCTTTAGGCTCGCCCGTTGTGCCGGAGGTGTAGATCAGTTGGGTCACATCATCAGGCGCGGGGCGGCTGCGCGTGAGGATGTCTTGTGCGTCGGCCTCTTTTTCCCATTCTGGGGTGGAGAGCAGGGCTTCAAAGCTGTTGCTACCCGCGCCACCAATGATGACGAGGTGCTGCAAATCCGGCAGGCTGGGTTGCAGCTCAGTGAGCATCTTCTCAAAGTCAAAGCCCCGGAAAGTCTGGGGCGCAACCATGACTTTGGCCTCGCCGTGCTTGAGCATGAAAGACAGTTCACGCTCGCGGAAAATGTGCATCAGTGGGTTCATCACCGCCCCAATGCGCGAGCAAGCCAGGTACATCAGGGTGAATTGCCACCAGTTGGGCAGTTGGCAAGCCACCACATCGTTTTTACCCACGCCCAAACGCGCTAGGCCAACGGCAATACGGTCGGCCATTTGTGCCAGTTCGCGGTAGGTAAAGCGCTTGCTCTGGCCGCCATCTACTTGCACGGCGGTCAGCGCCAGTTGCTCAGGGCAGGCGGCAACGCACGCGTCCAGGTAGTCGTTGATGGTGCGGTCATGCCAAAGTTGCTGCGCCATCATGCGGGGGCGGCGTGTGGGTAGTAGAACGGTGTCAAATTGCATGGTTTGTCTCTCCTGTCATTGTCTTAATAGGGGTGTGGGGGGCTGGGGGACAGCACTAGCGGCTGTCCCCAATTGCAAGCAGTGGCTTGGAATGTGCGAACGTGCTTAGGCAGGCACAAATTTGCGTCCGGCGCGGGCGCGGGCAATGATGGTTTTCATGATTTGCGCTGTGCCGTCGCCAATCTGAAAGCCCAGCACATCACGCAGGCGCTGCTCCATCAGCCCACGGTCGTAGCCGCCGTGACCAAAGCACAGCAGGCACTGGTGAATCACGTCATAGGCCAACTTAGGCCCCCACCACTTGGCCATGCCAGCCTCGGCGCTGTGCGGCAGCCCCTGGTCTTTGAGCCACAGACCTTGCAGGCACAGCAGGCGGGCGGCTTCGACCTCGGTATCGAACTGCGCCAGCGGATGGGTCACGCCCTGGAAGGCGGCCAATGGCTGACCAAAGGCTTCGCGCTCGGTGATGTACTGCCAGGTTTCTTCCAGCGCCACCCGTGCCACGGCCAGGCATTGCAGGCCGATGAGCGAGCGCGAAAAGTCAAAGCCGTGCATGACTTGCACAAAGCCCTTGTTCTCGTCGCCTAGACGGTGGCTGACGGGGATGCGCACGTTCTCAAAAAAGATGGAGCCGCGCCCAATGGCACGCTGGCCGTGGCAGTCAAAGCGGCTGGTGGTTACACCGGGGGTATCCATAGGAACCAACAGTGCCGTTACGCCATGCGCCCCCGCTTCGGGCGTACCAGTGCGGCCAAAAACCACGCTGATGTCGGCTTGGTCGGCGGCGGAAATCGAGGTTTTCTCGCCGTTGATGATGTATTCATCGCCCACGCGCTCCATCTTTAGGCGCAGATTGGCCGCGTCTGAACC
>JAHAYB010000391.1 GCA_018384835.1 Comamonas sp. | reverse complement strand
CCCCCCGCCACCCCCACCGCTCGGAAAGCCGCTGCGAAAAAGTAACGCCCTGAGCTAGTGCGCCCGCCTTATCCGACCCTTGCAAGCCTTGCTGGATAAGGCGGGCACTCTTTTACCAATGACCATGAGCCGTCCTCCTTCGCAGCGCCAACCTCCGCGCTTTATCCCTACGCTGACCCAAGTGGTTCCTGCGCCCACAGCCAAAGAACAGACGCAGACGCAGACGCAGGCACAAGCTGAACCTAACAGCGTCAACAGCGTGGCAGCGACACCCACAAATGCTGATGCTGGAACAACGGCCACTGCCACTACGCCAGCTCCCCCCCCAGCGCCTACTCTACACACTGCACACACTGCACATGCCGCCTTAACCCAAGTGCTGCACACCATCTTGGCCGAAGAGATGCAGAAAATGCAAGCCACCGTACAGCAGCGCCTGGAGCAAGCGCTGCAAGCGGCGCTTCTGGAGAGCACTCTTGCCTCCCCGAGCACCACCACCACCAGCACCACCACAAGCACCACAGCGCCGCCATTGCCGCCCAACGAGGGCAGCGCCCCTACCGGTATTACCAACCCTACCAACTAGGGGGCTGGTGGCGGGCGATGCTTTGCCAGCGCTGTTCTATATGCGCCACCATATATGCGCGTTGCGAGCGCTGGGCAAAATCAATCACCGACAAGCCCTGCTCATTACGCAGGTGAATATCTGCGCCCTGCTCCAGCAAATAATCCACAACCGCTTGTGAGCTGTATTGCGCTGCCAGCATCAGTGCTGTGGTGCCATTGGGCGATGCTGCATCTATATAGGCATAATGCGCTTCAAGCAATAATTGCATAATCGCCAGGGTATCGGGCAAATCGACACTGGCAGCATAATGCAGCGCTGTCCACCCTGGCTGATTCACATTGGCCTGAAGGGCAATTAAGCGCTGCACCCAATCGAGCCGCCCTTTAATCGCAGCCAGCATTAAGGCTGTTTCACCTTGTGGGCTGCGGGCGTTAACATCTAAATCTTTGGCTGATAATAACGCCTCTGCCGCCTGCCAAGATTCTATATAAATAGCGTGCGCCAATGCGCTGCGCCCTTGTTGATGTAAGGCATTGGGGCTGCTGCCTTGTGCCAGCCAATAGGTAATTTGCTGCGGGTTATTGCGTATCACAGCAGTAATCACATCATCATCGGCAGCCCAGCTTAATGAACTTATCCATGGGCTAATGCCTAGCAAGGCTATCAGCAAACCCGCCTTACTGAATAGCTGATGAATGAACTTATCAATCACTCACCACACCCGTAAATAAGCGGTCAAAATTGGCACTGGTTTGTTGTGCCAGTGCTTCAACTGCCAAGCCGCGCACCTGGGCAATACAAGCGGCGACATAAGGCACGAAAGCGGGGGTATTGAGCTTGCCACGGTAGGGAACGGGTGCGAGATAAGGGCTATCGGTTTCAATCAGCAGGCGCTCTACAGGGACGTAGGCGGCAATATCGCGTAAATCCTGGGCATTTTTGAAGGTCACGATACCAGAAAAAGAGATGTAAAACCCCAAGTCCAAAGCCGCTTTAGCCACCTCTAGGTTTTCTGTAAAGCAGTGAAAAACACCGCCTGCACTGCCAGCCGTACCATCTTCCCCTTCTTCGCGCAAAATCGCCAAAGTATCTTCTGCCGCTGCACGGGTGTGAATCACCAAGGGCTTTTGACAAGCCCTGGCCGCCCGAATATGGGTGCGAAAACGTTGGCGCTGCCATTCTAAATCTGCAATGCTGCGCCCGCCTTTGCGCTCTTGCATTCCGTAATAATCCAGCCCGGTCTCGCCAACACCCACTACTTTGGGTAGGGCTGCATATTCTAGTAACTCTTGTGTGCTAGGCTCGTGCTTTTCTTCTGTATCCGGGTGTACACCGACCGTACACCATAAATGCGGCTGGCTCATGGCCAAAGCATGTACCTGGGGAAAATCCTCTATGGTGCAAGCAATACACAAAGCGCGACTGACTTGCGCTTGCTCCATGGCAGCCAGCACTTGGGGGAGCTGGTTGATCAGCTCTGGAAAATTCAAATGACAGTGGGAGTCGGTAAACATGGATGATATATTAAATAGTTTGTGTAGGGCGCTCTGATTTTAATGAAGCGCCCAAAATCTCTTCAATTTTTGCCTTGATATAGGCAGATTGTTCCGCTTTAGGAAAATGCACCCCTACACCCTGCTCTCTATGGCCAGCACCAGCAGGCGTTACCCAGCCGACTTTACCGGCAATAGGGTATTTTGTTTTTTCTTCTGGCAGGCTTAATAGCAGGTGTACATCATCGCCTAAACGGAATTTTTTATCTGTAGGCACAAAAACACCGCCTTCTGTAAAAAACGGAATGTAGGCTGTATATAAAGCCGTTTTTTCTTTGATATGTAACTGTACAACGGTAAATCGAGGGGGTCTGGATAGCTCCATGGGGTTTCACTCCTTTTTTTAGCGTTCAACCGCTTGAAGAACGTGTTTACGTTCTAAGAATGCTGCGTGCTTGGGCAACCAGGGCTTCAGTCATCAAGCCCTGGTTATAGGGGTGTTCAATGCTACGCGCTTGTTGCGTTAGCGCTTTTGCCCAGCGCCCTAGCAGGCGCAGTGCAGGCGGTTTGGCGGGCAAGTCAGCCGCCGCAAAAAAGCGTGGCGCTGCGCCTTGGGATAGGCACATCAAATCGTGGCACAGCTTTTGCAACCAAGCCAGTTGCTGGGCAGCAGGCAAGGCTTGCAAGGTTTTGGCATCGCCTTGCTTTAATACCTGCGGCAGCTTGCGGCACAAGGCCAGGTTTTCCGGGCTTTGGGCAATGGCTAGCGCCTGCTCGGGGCTGTTGCCAGCAGCGCGTAGGCTGGCTTGGGCGGCATCAGCGCTAATGCCTTGCGCTTGCAGCCAGGCCAGCACCTGCTCGGGGGCAGGCCATTGCATGGCATGGCTCAGACAACGGCTGCGGATGGTGGGCAGCAGCAAATGGGCGGCCTCGCTCACCAGCACAAAGCGCACTGCGCCTGGCGGCTCCTCCAGGGTTTTGAGTAGGGTGTTGGCGGTGATGTGGTTCATGGCCTCTGCTGGGTAAATCAGCACGGCTTTACCACGGCCACGGGCATTGGTGCGTTGGCAGAATTCGACGGCATCGCGCATGGCATCCACCCGAATTTCTTTGCTGGGCTTGCGCTTTTTTTCGTCTAGTTCGCGCTGGGCTTTGTCGGGTAGCGGCCAGGCTTGGCGCAGCATTTCTTCCTCGGGCATTAGCACCAGGGCATCGGCATGGGCGCGTACTGCCAAGGCATGGCAACTGGGGCATTGCCCGCAAGCCTGGCCGTCGGCCTGGGGCTGCTCGCACAGCCAAGCACGCATCAAGGCCAAGCCCAAGGCCAGTTGCCCCATGCCGCCTGCGCCTTGCAGCAGCAGGGCATGGCCAGATTGGCGCAGCAGGCGTTGCAGGTCGGCTTGTAGCCAGGGGGGCAGGTGGTGCTGGCTGCTCATTGCTGGCCTCCTGCTTCTACATTGGCTTCTGCGTTGCTGCCCCAGTAGCCGCGCTCGGCAAAGGCTTGCTGCACTTGCTGCCAAACCTGGGCGGGCGGGGCTTCTGCCTGGATGCGGATAAAACGCCCTGCATCTTCAGCGCAGCGGCGGGCATAGCCTGCGGCCACGGCAGTAAAAAAGGCTTGCGGCTGGGCTTCAAAACGGTCGGGCAGGCGGGCGCTGGCTAGGCGTTGGGCGGCAATGGCGGGGTCTAGGTCAAACCATAGGGTGAT
>JAHAYB010000389.1 GCA_018384835.1 Comamonas sp. | reverse complement strand
GGCCTTGTGTCTCACGCTCCAGAATCGTCAGCAGCTTCTGGTCATGGCTCAATACCACCACACCATGCACCAATGCACTAGCAACGATGATGGCATCTGGCAGCTTGATGGTGTGGCGGCGGCGCAGCCGAATAGTTTCATCTTCAATTTGGGTGCTTAGTGGCAGATAGGTTAAATACCGTAGCCGCCCCTCAATCAGTTGCTCTTCAGCCGGTTGTAACCCTGGAAAGCCTAAAAGCTCCATGCGGGTGATGGCGCTATAAGCACATTGGGGTGCTGTGATGGCATGGCGTTCAGCCAAGGCCAGCGTCTCAGGCGCTGCCTTGAGCAAGCCCAGAATGAAGTTGGTATCAAGCAGGTACTTAATCCCATTCACGGCGCAGGCTTTCCTGAATGCTCATGGGGGAGGCTGCAAAAGTGGCCGACTGCTCCAAGCCGCCAGCCAAGGCGGACAAAGGCATGGGCGGCACATTGTTTGCAGGGCGACTCTTCAACTGAAGAAACTCTGCAAAGTCAAGCAACTGTGCCAGCGCTTGGGGCGGTAATGTGCTGCTGATGGAGTGGATTTTTTCTGTCATCGTCATAGGGCTGCTCCTGCTGTTTTCACCGTACTTTACGCCAACACCCAATCAGCAGCGTTTTTTAGCGGCGCTTTCTACGCTTGGGCTTTTTCTCTAGCGCTAGGGCTTCTTTGCGGGCTTGGCGTTGGGCATCGGCCTGGGCGGCGGCGGCTTCCCATTGGGCAAATTCTTCGGGGGTTTCTAGGGTGATGCGCCCTAGCGTGTGGGTGCGGTAGTCGGTAATCACCAGTTCGGCGGTTTTTTGCAGGTCGATGCGCCCGCCGCCCATGACTGCGCCGCGCTGGCGGCCTATCAGGGTGAGTAGTTCGTCATCGGGCAGGGCGGTAATGTCGGCTTCGCTCAAGGTCAGCTTGTAACGCGCTTTGAGCAGGGCGGGGTAGTGCTGCTGCAAGTAGGCCAGCAGTTCTAGCGCTACCAGCTCTTCGTCGTAGGCGTTGCGCCCCACCGAGCCACTGGCCGCCAGATTGAAGCCGCTTTGCGGGATGGCAATGCGCGGCCAGAGCATTCCGGGTGTGTCCCACAGGTAGAAGTCATCGTCCAGGGTGATGCGCTGCTCGTCCTTGGTAATGCCGGCCTCATCGGCTGCCTTGGCGTGCTTTTTGCCGCTCATGGTGTTGATGAGGGTGGATTTGCCCACGTTAGGCACGCCGCAAATCAGCACCCGCATGGGCTTGGCCAGGCCACCGCGCAGGGGGGCGAGTTGGCGGCACAGCTCGGCCAGGCGGCGGGCAGGGGCAGGCTCTGCCGCGTCCATGGCGATGGCGCGGGTTTCGGGTTGGGCGTTGTACCAGTCCAGCCAGGCTTGGGTGCGCTGCGGGTCGGCCACGTCTTGCTTGTTGAGCAGTTTGACTCGTGGCTTGTGCCCCGTCAGGCTTTGCAGCATGGGGTTGAAGCTGGAGCCGGGGATGCGCGCATCCAGCACTTCAATCACCACGTCGATGGCTTTGATGCGCTCTTCAATCAGCTTGCGCGTCAGGTGCATGTGGCCGGGAAACCATTGAATCACCGGCGCGGCCAGGGGGGGGAGGTAGTCCATAAAGTTGATTGAGCGAGTGTTGCTTACAGCAGGTTTTCTGGCTGCAAGTAGGCTTGTCGCCACTCTTCAAAGCTGCCTTGGTCGGCGGCTTCAATTTCGCGCTGCGCCTGGATGGAGGCGGCGCTTAACTGCGCAAACGTGGCTTGCAGCTTGGGGTCGCGGGGCAGGCTTAAAAGCTGCTCGCGGGTGTGCAGCGATTGGGTCAGGCCAAAGTCTTTGAAGCTGTTGCCGTGGGCGCGTGTGCCTTCCAGCACCCGGGCAGAGGGGGTGAGCTGCGGCTGGCGCAGCAGCTCTTGGGCTTGCCCCAGGGCGGCGCTGTAGGCTTGGTTGTGGTGGGCGGCATCCAGGGCGGCGGCCAGGGGCTGGCATTCTTCCAAAATAGCCGTTGCCCAATCCACCAGGCGCACGCTTTCTGCGCCGCGTTGCAGCGTCAGGCTGGGGTCGCGGCCACGGTCGGCGGTCAGTTGCTGGTTGTGGTTCAGGGCTTCCACTTCCTCTGGCGTATCTGCTGGGCTGGGCGAGAGCAGGCAGTGCAGCAAGAACACGTCCAACATGCGCATGGTGCTGGCGCTAATGCCCAGAGGCTCAAAGGGGTTGATGTCCATCAGGCGCACTTCGACATATTCCACGCCGCGCTCGCGCAGGGCGTGCAGGGGGCGCTCGCCGCGTTGGCCGTTGCGCTTGGGGCGCACGCTGCTGTAGAACTCGTTTTCAATTTGCAGCAGGCTGGTATCGAGCTGGTTGTAATCGCCGCCGGGGTTGCGCACGCCCAGTTGTTCATAGGGCGGGTAGGGGTGTGTGAGCGCCTCATGCAGGCTGTTGGCATAGCCTTCCAGGCTGTTGTAGCTCACGTGGATATTGGATTGGGCATCACTTTGGTAGCCCAAGCGCCCCATGCGCAGCGAGGTGGCATAGGGCAGGTACAGCGACTGGCCTTGCTCGCCCAAATCCAGCAGGCCGTGCTGGCGGTCTTGGGCAAAGCAGGGGCACAGCGTGGGCGATGCGCCAAACAAATACAGCAGCACAAAAGCATGGCGGCGGAAGTTGCGAATCAGGGCAAAGTAGTCTTCACTGCCCAGCCCCGGCAGCGACCAGTTGTAGTGAATGCCCGAAATCGTCTGCATACGCCGCCCATAGCGCTGCCCCAGCCCCATGCGGTAAATGCTTTTAGAGCGCCCAACGTGCGAGTTGCCATAACGCGCCAGGGGAATGGTTTCATCCGTGGGCAGGGTGCAGGGCATGCTGGCTGCCCAAATCATCTCGTCGCCGCCTTCTTGCAGGCAGCCATACACATAGTGGTGGATGGCGCGTAGCTCATCCAGGCAATCTTCCACGCCCAGGTGTGCGCCGGTAATCAGCTCTAGCTGGGCTTCGCTGTAGTCGGTGGTAATCAGGGGGTGGGTCAGGGGCGAGCCAAGCCCTTGGGGGTGAGGGGTCAGCGCCAGAGAACCATCGGGCAAGACCCGCAAGCCTTCTTTTTCAATGCCACGGCGTATGCCGAGTAAGCGCTCGGTGGCTGGGATGTCGAAAGAGAAAGGAGGTTGTGGGAGCATGGGAGAAATAAGGGTAGTCAATCGTTAAAGGGGGCGAAGTTACCACGCTCTGCGCTCTCTGGCAGGCGGCGGGGCTTAGAACGTATTGACGCGCCCCTGCCTCCGGCTAGCCTGGCGTTTTACCGATGCGGCGCAAAGGCCACCAAGCGCGGGCATTCATCACCAGCAGCCCCAGGAGCACCAAGGCTGCGCCGGTGACGAACTCGGGCAGCAAAGGCTCATCGAGCAGCCACACCCCCAGCGCAACGCCAAGCAAGGGGGTCATCAAAGACAGCACCCCCAGCGGCGCGGCCAAATAGCGGCGCAATAGCCAAAACCACGTCAGATAGCTGATAAAGCACACCACAATCGCTTGAAATGCCAAGCTGCCCCACACCGCTGGCGAGGGGGTCATATAGGTTTGCCCTGTCGCCAGCGCCACGGGCAGTAGCAGCACACAGCCGCCTAGCAGTTGGTAGAACAGGGTTTGCGTGGGTGGCGCTTCGCTCAAGTCGCTGGTGCGCACAACGACCGTGGTCAAACCCCAGGCCGCACCAGCGAACAAGCCCAGGGCATCGCCCAGTAGCCAGTTGGCGGGCAGTGCCGAACCAGCCCCGCCAGACTCACCAGCCCCGCCAGACTCACCAACCCCGCTAGCCCCACCAAACAGGCTAGCGCCTAAAAAGCTCCACACAATCCCCGCAAAGGCCAGCACAATGCCCAGCCACTGCACAAGGCTCAAACGCTCTTGGGGCAAGCGCCAATGCAGCCCCATAGCGGCAAACAAGGGCGCGGTGTAGAGAAACACCACCATGTGCGACGCACTGGTCCAGCGCAGCCCCTCGGCCACCGCCCAAAACTCCAGGGCAAACAAAGCGCCTACCAGCCACTTTGCCCGCCAATTCACATCAGAGCGCCAAGGCTGGCGCAGCACCCACAGCCCCAACGCCCCCACCAAAACAGCCGCTACGCCTGAGCGAATCACAATTTGCAGCAGCGGCGCAATCTCAGCGGCTACCGCTTTAATCAACACCTGCTGGCCGCCCCATACCAGGCACAGTAGCAGCACGATGGCGCTGGCCTGCCCATCGAGGGCTTTGCGTTGAAACATGGCAACTCCTTGCAGCAAAAAAACGAAGGATTAAAAAAACCGCCCTATGGCGGTTCGTGCAAGCCAGTGCGCCACGTAGGCTCACCGAATTGAGCATTTAGCACTCAGCGTTAAGCGTTACGCGTCAGGCAGCAGGCAAGCTTCAACCATTTGCAGGTCATTATCGCGGCCAAAGTTGACGACAAAATCCCAAGCCATCGGCTCTTGCTCGCGCAGCTCAGAGCGCACCACCACGCATTTGATACCACCCAGCGTAGTTGGCACACACCATGGCGAGTAGCCCAAATGTGCCCCCGGCAAAGCGCTACCCCCAGGGCGAAAGCGGCTCATCACACCGGCCAAGCGCTCTGCCCAGTCGCTGGGGCGAAAGACCTGCCCCTCTGAAGTAATGCCTTGGATAAAGAGTTCTTTAGAGTTCGCAAAATCGTCCATAGGCACCACCATCAAAAAGGAAAAGTAGAAATAAAGAGCAACCCGCGATTCTAACTCTTATACAAGACTAGGCCAAACCCTAGGGGCGGTAGATAGACCTGTTTCAAGCCCTATTGCTTACCCACCTAGCACTTGCACCAACGCCCGCTCTAGCGCCGCCTGTTGGCTGCTGTCTTGCAGCTGCGGGGCGTGCAGAAGGAAGCTGTCCTCAGCGCGTTCGCCCAAGGTCATGACTTTCGCTAATTGCACATCCAAGCCAAAACGCGCCAGAACGCAGGCCACGCTGTAGAGCAATCCGGCGCGGTCACTGGCGCTGATTTCCAGTAGCCAGCGCTGACCTTTGTCGTCCGGCTGCAAGCGCACGCTGGGCGCTATCGGAAAACTACGCGCACGCCGCGAACTTTGACGACGCACCACTGGCGGTAGTGCTTGTTCTAAGGCTTCGGGCAATTCACGGCTAATGCGCTTCTGCCAAGTGCAAAGGCGCTGATGCGGATGCTCTGCGTTATGCGCTTCATCGCAAATGATTTGAAAGCTATCCAGCGCCCAACCCTGCTCAGTGGTGTGAATCCGCGCATGAATCACCGACAACCCCGCACGGTCAAAGTAAGCGCAGATACGGGCAAATAAATCCCGCTGGTCGCGCCCATACACCAGCACCTGCAAGCCCTGCCCCACTTGCGAAGGACGGCAGCGCACCAGCATCTTGGGGCTGTGCAGATGGGCGTGCAGCACTTGCGCGTGCCAAGCAATATCGCAGGCTTCATGGCGATACCAATAGGCCGTGCCCAAAGACTGCCAAAAGCGCTGGTAGGACTGGCCCACCTCGGGGGCGGTATCGGGGGCAAGCTGCGCCCACACTTGGGCTTGGCGGGTGTGCAGAACCTCCTGCTCCTGAGTGGGCTGTTGCAGCGCTCGTTTTTGAAGCTGTTGCAGCGCTGCGTGGTAGAGGTCTTGTAAGAGCTTGTCCTTCCACGCCGTCCACAGCTTGGGGCTGGTTCCGCGAATGTCGGCCACCGTCAGAAGATACAAACCCACCAAGCGCTCGCGGCTGCCTACCTTCTGAGTAAAGGCGCTGACCACTGCGGGGTCGTTGGTGTCCTGCTTTTGTGCAACGTGGCTCATGAGCAGGTGCTCGCGCACGAGAAATTCGACTAGCTCGGCATCTTCTGTTCGCATCGAATGCTGACGGGCAAAGCGACGCACCTCAATCGCGCCGATAGCGCTGTGCTCGCCCCCGCGTCCTTTGCCAATATCGTGAAACAGCGCCGCCAAATGCAGCAACCACGGCTGCGCCCAACCGCCAGCCAAGCGAGCGCACAGGGGGTATTCATGGGCGAACTCGGGGCGAAAAAAACGGCGCATGTTACGCACCACCATCAGCGTGTGCTGATCGACCGTGTAGGCATGAAACAGGTCATGCTGCATCTTGCCCACGATGCGGCGAAACGACCACAGATAGCGCCCTAGCACCGAGGTTTCATTCATCAAGCGCAGCACCTGCGCCACACCCCAAGGCTGCTGCAAGATGTCGATAAAACACCGCCGATTAGCCGGTAAGCGCCGCCACTGCGCGTTCATCTGCTCGCGTGCGTGGTAGAGCGCCCGCAGCGTCCCCGCCGACAAACCGCGCAAGCCCGGCGTAGTTTGCAGGCATAAAAAGGTCGGCAAGATGGCTTCGGGCTGCGTTTGGTAGAGCGTGGGTGAGCGCAGTTCTAGCAGCCCCTCCTTATCGGCAAACCACTCGTTGATAGGCTCGGGCGCGGCTTGGCAGGGGTGCAGGCGTTCCTGAATGTTCAAAAGAACGATGTGCTGAAGCTGCATCACCGCCTTGGCTGCCCAGTAGTAGCGGCGCATCAGTTGCTCGCTGGCGCGTATCGGATGGCTTTGTCCGCGTGGGGTGTAAGATTTCAGCCCCAGGCTTTGCGCCACGGCGGTTTGCAGGTCAAACAGCAGGCGCTCCTCGCGCCGCCCAGCAATTAGGTGCAAACGCGCGCGGATATGCCCCAGCACGGCCTCGTTGCGCTCTAGCTGCTGCGCCTCCAGATTGGTGAGGATGCCACTACGCGCCAGTGCCGACCAGCTTTGCCCCAGCCCCGCCGCCTGAGCCACCCACAAAATGGTGTGCAAATCGCGCAGACCTCCGGGCGATTCTTTGCAATTGGGTTCAAGGGCGTAGGGCGTGTTATCAAAACGCTGATGGCGCTGGCGCAACTCGCGCTGCTTGGCCTGAAAGAAGTGCAGCACCTGCGCGTTAGAGCCTAGCAACTGCGCCAGCGCTTGGCGCATGGCCGCAAATATCTCTGAGCCACCCATGATGAGCCGCGCATCTAACAGCGCCGTCAAGCTGCTGGTGTCTTCACGCGCCAAGGCCAAGCACTGCACCAGTGTGCAGACGCGATGGCTGATTTCTAGCCCCGCATCCCAGCAACTGCTCACGAACTGCGAGACGGCCTCTTGCGTCTCCTCCTCTTGCGCGGCTTGCTCGTTTTGCGCCTCGGGCATGAGCAGCAGCACATCCACATCCGAATGCGGGTAGAGCTGGCTGCGCCCGTAGCCGCCAATGGCAATCAAGCCCACGCTTTGGGGCAAATGGCTTTGGCGACGCAGCGCAATCAACTGCTCATCGACCAGCACAGTGCGCCTCAAAAGCCACTGGCGTAGCAGTCGGGCGCTGGTGCTGGTGCTCGATAGCCATTGCTGCCCCCACAGTGCTTGGCTTGCCATCATTTTTTACCGAGGTGCGCAAAAACCCCGTTACTTATTGAAGCTGCCTAAGCGCTGGCGCACCGCCTCGTACAGGCAAACGGCGCTGGCTACGGAGACGTTCAGGCTCTCTACCGCGCCTTGCATGGGGATGTGCATCAGCGCATCGCAGGTTTTGCGGGTGAGCTGGCGCATACCATCGCCCTCAGCGCCCAGCACCAGGGCAATGGGGCCGGTAAAGTCCATCTGGTACAGGCTTTGGGGTGCGGCGCCGCTGGTTCCGATGACCCAGATACCGCGCGCTTGCAGTTCGCGCAGGGTGCGTGCCAGATTGGTCACCATAAAGTAGGGCACGGTTTCACTTGCCCCACTGGCTACCTTGGCCACGGTGGCGTTGATACCAGCAGCGTGGTCTTTGGGGGCAATCACGGCGTGTACGCCTGCGCCATCGGCCACGCGCAGGCAAGCGCCCAGGTTGTGGGGGTCAGTTACGCCGTCCAGCACCAGCAGCAGGGGCTGGATTTGGGCTTGGTTTTTGCCTTGGCTTTGGGTCTGGGCTTGCAGCTCGTCGAGTAGGTCATCCAGCGAGTGCTTTTGCGCCAGCGGCTCTACCCGCGCAGCCACGCCCTGGTGGCCGTGGCTGCCTGCCAGCTTGGCAAGGCGCATGGAGTCGGCCTCAATCAGGCGCACACCGGCTTCGCGGGCACGCTCTAAAAACTGGCGCATACGGGCATCGCGGCGGCTGGCCTCGAAATACACCTCAATCACTGATTGAGGCGCAGTTTTCAGGCGCACACTGACGGCGTGAAAACCAAAAAGTACTTTGGGGGAGGACATGTTTCAATCTATGCCCGTAATCGAGCGAAAAGGTCTAAACCTCCCCCCGAAGGGGAAGGTTTCTAACCGAGGTTTGTTTTCGCTATATTACTACTCATCCTTGGGTGGTTGAATCGGGCAAGTGCTCATGCCCAGCAGGGGGTAGGCCGGGCAAAAGCGAAACACCCCGGTCAAGAGGGGGATGACACCCAAGTAGCCCCACCAGCCCACAGTGCCGGTAGCGGCCAGGGCAATCAACACCACGCCTACCAAAATACGCAAGATGCGGTCAATGCCGCCAACGTTGAATTTCATGGTTACTGTCCTTTGCTAAAAAAAGGGATTGGCCGCATCAGCGTTTAACCAAATTGCGGCATTGTGGGTTTGACCACGGGCTTGCCAGCGGCAACCCAAGCGTCGTAGCCACCGATGATGGAGCGCACATTGGTATAGCCCATGCTCTGCATGGCCAGTGCCGCCAAGGCGGCGCGGCCACTGGTTTTGCAGTACAGCACCACATTCATATCTGCCTGCTGGCAGGCGGGGTTGCTGCTGAGTTGAAACTCCAGCAGGCCACGGGGCATGTTCACCGCCCCGCTCAAGTGGCCTTGGCGAAACTCATCAGGCTCGCGCACGTCGATGATGACTTGCGCTTGCGCCAGGGCAGCGTCGGCTTGCTCCAGCGTGATTTCGGTAATTTGCTGTTTGGCCGCTGCGACCAGTTCCAGGGCGGTTTTCATGGCTTTCCTTTGTGTCAAAAATAGGGGGCAATAACAGGGGTGAATAAGGAGGGGGTGGAATGTTTAATTGCCTTGTTTTGCGCCCAGTTTGCGCAAAATGGTTTCTAACATGCACCATTTGCTCAGGCCGCTTTGCAGCAGGTTGACACCCACAAATGCAGTAA
>JAHAYB010000372.1 GCA_018384835.1 Comamonas sp. | reverse complement strand
GGTTCAGGCCAAGATCAAATTGCTGCATAGGCCGGGATGCTGCCGCACCCGGCACGCATGTGCAAGCACATGCGTTGACGACTTATGCAGAGGTTCCTTAGTACCAATTGGTACTTTGATCGATGAAACGCGCCCCATACGATCGGTTCTTATTTTAGTTAGTCGTCTATTTTTGGTTTTACCTATTATTTAATTTTCATTATTCGATAGCAACTAAAACAATTAATCTTATTTAAATAATGCAAAATACTGCGTGATCAAATGCCCATCACGCTTGGATATTAGTTTTTGGTTTAGGCGTAGTGATGGCCATCAGCTTTGGCATCACTATCAATGCATTTAGCGTATTAACACTGCCACTCATAGAAACCTTTAACTGCACCAATGAGCAAGCGGCGCGTGTGGCTACGGTATTTATTATTACTATGACTTTGTCGATGCCAGCAGTCGGTTGGCTGCTAGGGATCTTCGGCATAAGGTGGCTAATCTCTTAACCGCAAGTTAGCTGCCATAAAAGTCAAATTTGTATTTCATCCCGAAATTGTCCAAGATCTCCCTCACATCGGCTTCCAGCTCTGGAGCCGTTCTACATTTGACGGCCATCCACGTGTGCTTGATCTTGTGCCACAGCCGCTCGATACGGTTGAGTTCGGGGCTGTAGGCGGGCAGAAAATACAGGCTCACGCCTTGCTTTTTGAGCCATTCGATACACGGCCCGATGCTCTTGGCCTTGTGGATGGATGCGTTATCCAGAATCACCGTCAGGGGCTTTGTCACTTGCTGACGCAGCCAGCCCAGAAAGCCGACAAACACATCCGCAGTCGTGGTCTGCCAATACTTGGCGCTCAGCACCTTGCCGCTGGATAAAAGGGCCGCCAGGACATTGAGCCGTTTGCCCCGCTTGGCCTCTATCAGGTGGCACTTGCCGCGTGGCGTCCAGGCGCTGCGGTTGGGGTGCACCGCAGAGAAGCCCGCTTCGTCCAGATAGACCAGCTCGATATCTCCACTGGCCGCCTGGTCTTTGAGGCTTTGAATCTCTATGGCCGCCTGCTGGAAAGCGTCTTCGTCGCGGCTTTTTTTAAAGAATGCCGCGTGCGCTTCCACACAAAATCGGAGCCTTTGAGCGTGGCCACCATGGTGTTGACATGCACGCGTGGGCCGCCCGCGTCCAGGTGGCGGGCGAGCAAGGCAGCGGCGGTGAGTGGCTCGGCCCCGGCCCACTGCACCAGACGTTCAATGTGCTCGGACTGGAGTTTTTTAGGTGCCCCGCAGCGCGGCATATCCGATAGCGCGGCCATGCCGCTTTTACGCCAGTGGGCGTGTGTAATGCGCACCGTGCGCACGTTCAGACTCATCTGGGCTGCCACATCTTGGGCAAAGACACCCGAGTCCAGCAGCAACAGCGTCTGCGCACGCTCACGCTCGCGCCAGTTGCTGGCGCGTTTGACGATGCGCTGCAACTGGGCGCGGCTGTCGTCGTCGAGCTGGAGGGTCTTTCGTGCGGCCACGGTCTTGCCTGTTTTGGAGTGGGGAGGAGGCAGTGCAACTGGGCACCTGATGGGTGGATTTTATGGCAGATAACTTTCTGTTAAGCGCTTACATGCTCCAACCTGGTTGCCAGCGCTGATAGTTGGAGTGGCCACTGTTGTCATTCCCTTTTTCGTGATGCAGCCCGCCATGGGTGCTGGCATTGCAGCATCTCGCACGCCAACTCCTTGGAAAAATCGTCTGCGTAGCCTGCTGACACATGCGGTTTTCGGAGCCGGACTCTATTTTTGTGGCTTGCTGCTGAATTGGTGTTGGAAATGAGTGGTGCTGGTTGCTATCTAGAAAAGCCTGGTCGATTCACTTCTGCGTTTTTACTGCTGTGATAAGCCGCTGCAATGAACTGAGAGGGTGGACAGGCAAATGTCTTTTTGAAGGCGACAGAGTAGGCGCTATGGCTTTCATAGCCACTTTCCAAAGCAACATGGGTGATTGGCAATCCTTGGAGCAACTTCTCGATGGATTTCATCAAACGCATCTTCAGCCGCCACTGCCCAAAGTTCATGCCGGTACTTTTCAGAAATCGTCGATGCAGCGTTTTGGAAGTGATTGCATAGCGTTGTGCTAACGCTTCGGCTGTGCTCGTTTGCCCAGGATCCCGCACCAAAGCGTCACACACTTTACTGATCAGTTTGTCGTTAGGCCAAGGCAAATGAAACGGTAGCTGCGCTACCGTTTTCAACTCTTCCACCAACAACTCCCCTAACAGTGCATCTCGTGGTTGGAACGGCGGCTGATGAGGCACACTCACCAAGGCAGCGATGAGCTCTCGCATCAGCGGGGATACATGAACCACGCAATCCATGGGTGGTAGATCAGCCGTGATGGTTTCCGTTATCAAGATTCCATGTGCTGTGACCCCAGTCACCGCCGTGAGCTGGTGCTCAATAGATGGCCGAAGCCATACGGCTGTGGTGGGCGGAACCAGCCATTGCCCGGTAATCGCCTGAACCCGTAAGACGCCTGTCGATGCGTATATCAAATGTCCACGGGGATGACTGTGCATCGGTACGACATGGCCTGCCGGATAGCTTTCCACTACGCCCGTTACGGGCAGATCAGATGTGTGCGCATGGTGCAAATCCAGTGCGTGGCCACTGAGATGAGGAGAAGCGAAACCCATAGGCAATGTCCAAATTGATAAAGCGAATGGGTAATTTTAGATAGATACCTTTTTGATGGACACCTAAAGTGCAGGCACTGCTTCGTTTCAATGCTATTCCTGTGAACCCTTCGCGCACATCCTCGCTATGCCTGCTAGCCCTGACATCAGGTCGGGGGCTGTACGCATGCGTTTGCGAATGGTCCCACGCTGGCTTCCCCAGCCCCCGACCTTAGCCAGCTCCACGGAGTAGGGAAGCCAGCCAATTTATTTCCACCTCTGAGACTCCTATGCTGGC
>JAHAYB010000363.1 GCA_018384835.1 Comamonas sp. | reverse complement strand
GGGCTTTGAAGTGCTAACGCTGGATAAATAGCACAACGCTAAGGCTCCCCCCCTAATTCTCTTAAACCCCTTAAATCCCTTAAATCCCTTAAACCTTTTGTATTGCTGCCATGTCTGGACTCAACCGCGCCCAACTCCAAGCCGTGTACTGCACCCAAGGCCCTTGCCTGGTGCTAGCCGGTGCTGGCTCGGGCAAAACGCGGGTCATCACCCACAAAATCGCCCATTTGATTGAGCAGGGGCTGCCGCCCAAAAGCATTGCCGCCATCACCTTTACCAACAAAGCTGCCGCTGAAATGCGCGAACGCGCCGGCGGCCTGATTGGCCGGCGTGCCAAAGATGTCATCATCAGCACCTTCCACGCCCTGGGCGTGCGCATGGCGCGTGAAGATGGGCAATTGCTGGGGCTGAAACCCAACTTCAGCATTCTGGACAGCCAGGACGTGGCCAGCATCCTCAAAGACTGTGCTGGCGGCACCACGGACCTGGCCACCGCCCGCCAATGGCAATGGGACATCAGCGCCTGGAAAAACCAGGGCTGGGATGCCGCCCAAGCCCTGGCGCAGGCGCAAGATGAGCACCAGCGCAGCCTGGCCCTCATCATGCAGCGCTATGAAGAGCGCCTGACGGCCTACCAAAGCGTGGATTTTGATGACCTGATTGGCATCCCCATGCGCTTGCTGCGCGGCCATGAACAGGTACGCGAGAAATGGCAGCGCCTACTCGGCCATGTGCTGGTGGATGAATACCAAGACACCAACGCCACCCAGTACGAACTGCTCAAGCTGCTGGTGGGCGAAACAGGCAACTTCACCGCCGTGGGTGATGATGACCAAAGCATTTACGGCTGGCGCGGCGCAACCCTGGATAACCTGAAAAAGCTGCCCCAAGACTTTCCGCAACTGCAAGTGATTAAGCTGGAGCAAAACTACCGCTCCACCAGCGCCATTTTGCGAGCGGCCAACAACGTGATTGGCCCCAACCCCAAGCTCTTTCCTAAAACCCTGTTTTCTGAACTGGGTGAAGGCGAGCCGGTGCGCATCCAAGACTGCGACAACGAAGAGCACGAGGCCGAACGCGCCGCCGCCCGCATCCTCAGCCTACGCGCTAGCGCCAACCCCCAACCGGCGTGGAAGGATTTCGCCATCCTCTACCGCGCCAATCACCAGGCCAAGCCGTTTGAAAAAGCGCTGCGCAAAGCCAACATCCCCTACAAAGTCTCGGGCGGCACCAGCTTTTTTGACCGCGCAGAAATCAAAGACCTGTGCGCCTGGTTCCGCCTGTGGATGAACCCGGACGACGACCCGGCCTTTCTACGCGCCATCACCACCCCCAAACGCGGTATTGGCCACACCACCCTGGGCAAGCTGGGCGAATTTGCCACTCAGCACAAAACCAGCATGTTCGGCGCATTGTTCAGCCAGATGCTGCCCGCCGTACTGCCTAAAAAGGCGCTGGAAGGCTTGCTGGAATTTGGCCGCAGCGTGAACGACCAGGAATACCGCGCCCGCCACACCCTGGGGCACGAAGCCAGCCGCAGCTTTTTGCTGGACTGGCTGCAAGAACTGGGCTACGAGCAATACCTGTACGACAGCGAAGACAGCGAAACCGTAGCCGCCGCCCGCTGGAGCAATGTGCTGGAGTTCTGCGACTGGATGGCGCAACGCGCAGGCGGTCAAATCGAAGATGCCGCTGGCACTACCACCCAAACCACCGTTAAAAGCCTGCTGGAGGTGGCGCAGAACATCGCCCTGCTATCGACCATCTCTGAGCGCGAGCAAGACCAGGACATGGTGGTGCTCTCTACCCTACACGCCAGCAAGGGGCTGGAATGGCCGCATGTGCAACTGGTGGGCGTGAGCGAAGGCATGTTGCCCTTCAAACTCAATGATGACGATGGCCGCCAGCAAAAGGTCAGCGAAGACATCGCCGCCCGCCTGCAAGAAGAGCGCCGCCTGATGTACGTGGGCATCACCCGCGCCCAGCGCAGCCTGGTGGTGAGCTGGACGCGCCGCCGTAAAAAAGGCCGCGACACCGTGCAATGCCAGCCCAGCCGCTTTATTGCCGAGATGCAGCTAGACGCAGCCACCGCCCGCGAAGACCCCCGCGAAAAACTGCGCAAACTGCGCGAAGAGTTTGCCGCCCGCGCCGCTGCGCGTAAGGTGGGCTAGGGGCGTGCTTACCTCCCCCCGCAACGCCCCACGGCTTGCCAAGGCCAAGGGCTGTGCGGCACAATCGCCGCGATGTTCAAGCACGCCCTGGGCATATCCTAGGGACGAAATAGCACTTTTTCCCCATACCTCCCCTAGCTTGGCGCAGACCATTGCACCCCATGAGCGCGAAAATGTTCGCGCACCGCGCTTGCGAGATTTTTCGACATGAATTTGCAATACCAGCTCAAAGCCGGCCACTACTACCTGTACGACATGAGCGACAAGCCCAGCGCCGTGACCGGAGAGCGCCGCTTCAAACTCAAGTCTGAGCTGCTGGCCATTGCGTTTGATGCCTACTCTGGCGAGCTGCACCAGCACGGAACCCCCGTGCGCATCCAATCCTGGGCAACCACCAAGCGCCGCCGCCTACGCGCCGCTGGCCTGTGGCAAGAGGCGGCAGATTTAATCGTCATTAGCGGCCCCTTTCCGGTCGATGAAATCAACAAATGCCTGTTGGTCAAGGGCTACTGCCGCCGCCTGTGGCAGCGCTTGGCCACCATCCCCCACGGCAAATTACAAAGCTGGAATCGCCAGCACCGCCCCAGCATTCGGCAAAAAGTCGCCTAAAAAAAGTCCTAAACTTTGCGCCAAGGTGGCCGATAGTTGTATGGAACGGTATCCTTCCCAACTATCCAACGGCTGGGTGTGGGGGGTATCAGACCTACACCGTCTATCAGGTCGTGTGTGTTTTTGTTTTGCCCCCGGCGGGGGGTTCTTGCCACCATAATTGGCGGCGTTTAACTTACAAGAGGGGAAAGATATGGCAGACCTACCAGCAGTCGTACCAGCGGTCAATAAGTGGACCATTGCAGACTTCAAGGCCAATGTGGACACCATGAAGGCCGAGGATGTTAAAAAACTTATAACAGATGTCATCAAGCAGCTTGATGCGGGCGATACCCAAAAGCTGCTTGAAAAAGGTGTGCAGTACATCACCGCCAAGCAAATTACTGAAATTGACGCTAACAACTTCCAGGGACAGAGCCTGACCTACGTCAAAGACCTCAAGGCCGCCCAAGCCAAGGGCTTGACTGCTGCCCAACTCGAAAAGTTTGATGATGCAACCGTCAGCAGCCTACAAAAAGAGGTGGTTGCCAAGCTGTCTGCGGCTCAACTCGGCGGCTTGAAGGATGAAGCACAGGTACAAGCCCTAGATGTCTCCGCCCTAAAAGCTGGTCAACTCAAGGCACTGTCCACCCAGCAAATTGAGCACCTGAGCGAAGCTCAAGTCAAAGCGCTGGATGCCAAGCAGATTAAAACCCTGAGCACAGCGCAAATCGCAGCCATTGAAACAAAAGACCTGGTTGGCATTGAGAAAGATGCCTTCCTTGGCCTCAATGCCAAGCAAATGGCGGCGTTCACAACCGAACAGATTGCAAGCCTGACTACCGCACAGATTGAAAACCTGGATGCCAAGCAGCTCAAGGGTCTGAACGCAGACCAAGTCGCTGCCTTGAGCGATCATCAAATTGCCGCCCTCTCCACCCTGCATATGGGCAAGCTGACGGCTGACTTCCTGGGTGCCCTCTCTAGCACCCAAATCGCGGCTATTGAGACCCAAGACATTGCAGCCCTCAAGCCCGGCCAGCTCAAAAAAATGAGCTCTGACAGCATTGAAGCCCTCACTTCTGAGCAAGTGGGCGCTCTGGATTCGAAGCAGCTCAAGGGGCTGACCCCTGCTCAAATCCAAGCCATCACTCCCGACGATTTGAAGGCTATCTCTACCGACAACATCAAGCACCTGACACCCAAGCAACTGGGTCAGTTGACCAGCGAGCAGGTACAGGCGCTGAACACCGAGCAAATCGAAAGCCTAACGGGCAAACAGCTCAAGGGCTTTACCTCCACGCAGGTAGCGGCCTTGACAGAAGAGCAGGTTAAAGCCCTGAGCGTAGAAGGCATGAAGGGCGTGACCGACAAGTTCATCTCCGCCATGAGCTCCGAGCAATTTGCCGCCATGGAAACCCAAGACCTGGCCGCACTGAAAGCCAACGCCTTCA
>JAHAYB010000324.1 GCA_018384835.1 Comamonas sp. | reverse complement strand
ATAACCAGCCAAAAGACCAATCTGCAAGAGCGCTGTGAAGCGAAGCTGCGAAGTATAGACTAAGTTCTACAACCAAAAACGGAAAAGATGAAAAAAGTTTTGAGCCTTCTTGGCTGCCCTAGCTTCTCTCTTCTAGGTTCTAGGCTGCACCTACGGCCTGCTCTAGCGCATCTACAAACAAGGCGGCCACATCACAGCCCATTTGCTGCTGTATCTCTTGGAAGCAAGTGGGGCTGGTGACGTTGATTTCCGTCACATGCTCGCCAATCACATCCAGTCCAATCAATAGCAACCCTCTGGGAGCCAGTACCGAGCCGACTTTTTCTGCCAGCGCCCAGTCACTACTACTTAGCGGCTGTGCCACACCCTTCCCACCAGCGGCCAGATTGCCACGCACTTCGTTGCCTTGTGGGATACGTGCCAAGCTATAAGGAACGGGCTTGCCACCAATAATGAGCACTCGCTTATCACCCTGGGCAATCGCCGGGAGGAATTTTTGCACCATCACGCTGGTGCTGCCGCCTTGGTTCAGGGTTTCGATGATAGAGCCTAGATTCATACCATCTGCCCCGACACGGAAGATGCCCATGCCGCCCATACCATCCAAAGGCTTCAGGATGATGTCTTGATGCTCGGCATGAAACGCTCGGATGGCCTGCGGGTCTCGGCTCACCAGGGTGGGGCCAACCAGGTCGGGAAACTCCATGACTGCCAGCTTCTCAGGATGCTCACGCAAAGCCGCTGGGCTGTTGAAGACTTTTGCGCCTTCACGCTCAGCTTGAGAGAGCAGGTGCGTGGCGTAGAAGTACTCGCTATCAAAGGGCGGGTCTTTACGCATCAGTACCGCGCCAAAGTCTGCCAAGCAGCGCTGCTCTGTGGCCTGCACCGTAAACCAGGTATCTGCTTCGCCTTCGTCATTGAGCTGGATGGCGAAGACTTTGGCTTCCACCTTGCCGCCGCTCCTCCATTGCAGCCACTGCGGCTCGGTGGCGAAGATGTGGTGGCCTCGGCGCTGCGCCTCGCGCATCATGGCGAAGGTGGTGTCTTTTTTGGTATTGAAGCTGCCCAGCGGGTCAGCGATGAACAGTAGTTGCATCAGAACATCCTTGCTTGCGCTGCACAGTGCAGCAATCTAGCGCCATTATCGGCGTGCCTCTAGCCAGCGTTGCAGCCCTAATACAGAGCCACCCGCCACCACACCCCAAAACGCTGCGCCCACGCCGGCCACGACTACGCCGCTCAAAGTCACTAGAAAGGTGATGAGCGCCGCCTCACGGTGCGGCTCATCGGCCAGCGCCACCGCCAGGCCATTGCCAATACTAGAGAGCAACGCCAACGCCGCAATCGCCAGCACCAATGCCTGGGGCACAGCCAGCAACAAACCTGTTACCACGGCTGCACCCAAGCCAACAAATAAATAAACCAAGCCACACACCACGGCGGCGGCGTAGCGCTTACTGGGGTCGGGATGCGCCTCTTGCCCAGTACAGATAGCTGCGGTAATCGCTGCAAAATTAAACGCATAGCCGCCAAACGGAGCCAGTAGCAGCGTTGCCACCCCCGTCCACCCCACCAAGCGCGATACCGCTGGCCGATAGCCTGCTGCCTGCATCACCATCACCCCTGGCAGATTTTGCGAAGCCATCGTCACCACAAACAAGGGTAGCGCCAAACTCACAAACGCCTGCCAGCTAAAAACCGGGCTTGTCCACTGCGGCACAGCCCATGCCCAGCGCAACTGCTGCGCCTGCAACTGCCCCATGCTGAAAGCCGCCACCAGACCGACTAGCAAAGTCAGCACCACGGCATAACGCGCCCACAATTGCTTGGCTAACACGTAAGCCAATAGCATGGGCAGCACCATCTGCCAAGCAGCGGGCGTAGCCGCAATCGCATCCAAGCCAAACTTGGCTAGCACCCCAGCCAGCAAGGCCGAAGCCAGCGCCACAGGGATACGCGCCATCAAGCGCTCAAAAACACCCGACCAGCCACTGAGCATGATGAGCAAGGCGCAGCCGATAAAAGCCCCCACCGCATCCGCCATCGAGAAGCCGCCAGCCGCCCCACCGGCGGCCAACACCGCCGCCCCCGGAGTGGACCAAGCCACCATGACCGGCATACGCCAACGCAAAGAGGGCAGGATGCAGCACAGCCCCACACCCCAACTCAAGGCCAGCACCCAGGAAGTCGTTTGCGCAGGCGTTGCACCAAACGCCTGGGCGGCCTGAAACACCAGCGCAATCGAGCTGGTAAAGCCCACCAGCACAGCCACCAGCCCGGCCACCGCTGCAGAGAGGCTGACATCTCGAAAAAAAGACACGCTCACCGCCGCAGGGCTGGGCTTTTCTGGCTAGTGCTGGGGGATAGGCGGTGCTTAGTCATACACCTCGGCATCAGGGTCGGTGGCTTCCAGTTCGTAGCTGGCGGCCAGCATAGCCAGGCGGCCAATCACCCCATACATATAGAAGCGATTGGGCGCACTTGCGCCAGGGCTGACCCCCTGCTGGGGCATCTGCGCACTATGGGCAAAGGCCAGGGGCACATAGCTAGAGCCGGGGGCATTCAAATTCTCATCCGCGCCACGCTCGGGGTGCATCCGGTAAAAGCCGCCCACCACATAGCGGTCGAGGGTGTAAACCACCGGTTCGGCCACCGCATCGTGCATACGCTCAGAAGTTTTCACCCCTTCTTGGATGATGACATCCACGCCGCAGGCTTTTTGCGCCGCGTCCATATCGGCGCGGATAAAGCCACAGCGCTCGCCCGCCCCCTCCCACAGGGCGCGTAGCTCTTTGCTGTCGCGTATCGTCATCACGCCCTGGCCATGGGTGCCATTGTCGGCCTTGACCATAACGAAGGGCTTTTCCTTAATGCCGTACTCCTTGTACTTGCGCCGCACCTTCACCAGCAGCGCATCCACCTGGGCGGCCAAAGGCTCTACGCCCGCCGCTTGGCTAAAGTCCACCGCCTCCACCTTGGCGCACAAGGGATGAATCAGCCAGTGGTCAATGCCCAGCATCTTGCCAAAGCGCTTGGCCACCTCTTCATAGCTTTGAAAGTGGCGGCTTTTGCGGCGCACCTTCCAGCCCGCGTGGGGTGGTGGCATCAGGTATTGCTCATGCAGCTCTTCCAAAATACCGGGCACACCAGCAGACAAGTCGTTGTTGAGCAAGATGGTGCAGGGGTCGAAATACTTTAGCCCCAGGCGGCGCTTGGTGCGCACCACCGGCTCCAACAATACCGAGCCGCCTTGGGGCAGCTTGATTTCAGTGGCCTTCTTCACATTGGGGCTGATGGAGCCTAGGCGCACATTCAAGCCCGCCATTTTGAAAATTTCTTGCAACTGCGCCAAGCTGGCCAGGTAGGAGGGGGTGCGGTTATCGTTTTCCGGAATGATGAGCAGGTTACGCGCCTCGGGGCAGATTTTTTCTACCGCCGCCATTGAGGCTTGCACGGCCAGAGGCAGCATTTCGCGTGTCAGGTTATTCCAGCCGCTAGGAAACAGATTGGTATCCACAGGAGCGAGCTTAAAGCCCGAGTTGCGGATATCCACCGAGGAATAAAACAGCGGCGTATGCTCCATCCACTCTAGGCGAAACCAGCGCTCAATTGCTGGCATGGAGTCAATAATGCGCTGCTCAAGCTCGTTGATGGGGCCAGTCAAGGCCGTAATAAGGTGCGGAACCATGCGTGCCCTTTAGGTAAGACAGTAAGCGTCAATTGTAAGAATAGTAGAGCTGCTTGTGATAGCTTTTGTTCCCAGCTAGGAAAACCATCCATCAGCAGCTTAACTGACTGCCCTGTTTTACTTGCCAATACAAAAACTAGAAAAAATCACCCCCAGCAAGTCGTCCGCGCTGAATTCCCCGGTGATTGCCCCCAACTGGTTTTGTGCCAGACGCAGCTCTTCGGCCAGCAGGTCCAGCATGGGGCTGGGGGCGTTGAGCTGCTCTTGTGCTTCGCCCAGGTGTGCGCCGCAGGCTTGCAGGGCTTCGACATGGCGGGCGCGGGCGATGTATAAGCCTTCGGCAGCAGATTGCCAGCCGGCCACTTCCAGCAGGCGCTGGCGTAGGGCTTCCAGCCCCTGGCCTTGTTTGGCGGATAGCAGCAGGCCGTTCCTTCGACTACGCTCAGGAACCGCGCTTTGACTGTGCTCAGGAACGGCACTTTGACTGTGCTCAGACACCTCGCCTTGAATGTGCTCAGGGTTCGCCTCTACTGGAGGGGCGGCTTGGGGAGCGACCGCATCGGCCTTGTTCCAGATATGCAGCACGGGCACTTGGGCGGGCAGGCTGCTACTCAAGTCCTGGGCAATAGCGGCATCAGCGGCTTGATAGGCAGCATCGTCTTGGCGGGTCAGGTCGTGCAGGAAGAGCACGGCATCAGCGCGGCGGATTTCCTCCCAGGCGCGTGCGATGCCAATGCGCTCCACCTCATCACTGCTTTCGCGCAGGCCGGCGGTGTCGATGACGTGCAGGGGCACACCGTCAATCTGGATGGTTTCCTGCACCTTGTCGCGGGTGGTGCCGGCAATGGGGGTGACGATGGCTAACTCTGCCCCAGCCAGGGCGTTGAGCAGCGAGCTTTTGCCCGCGTTGGGCTGGCCAGCAATCACCACCTGAATGCCTTCGCGCAGCAATGCGCCCTGTTGAGTGCGTGCCAGGACTTGGCCTAGCTGGTCCTGCAGGCTGGCAAGCTGACCCCAGGCATCGGCTTTTTGCAGAAAGTCGATTTCCTCCTCGGGAAAATCCAGCGTAGCTTCTACCAACATGCGCAGGTGAATCAGCGCCTCGCGCAGCTCGCCAATTTCACGCGAGAACTCGCCGGACAGGGAGCGGCTGGCACTGCGGGCGGCGGCGGCGGTGCTGGCATCAATCAGGTCGGCAATGGCCTCAGCTTGCGCCAGGTCGATTTTGTCGTTCAAGAAAGCGCGTTCGGTGAACTCCCCCGGCTCGGCCAAGCGCAGGCGGGGCAGGGTGGGGGCGTTGGGCGTATCCGGCAGGGGCTGGCTGGCGGCTTGCAGGCAGCGCTCTAGCAGCAGTTGCAGCACCACGGGGCCGCCGTGGGCTTGCAGCTCCAGCACATCCTCGCCGGTGTAGCTGTGGGGGGCGGGGAAGAACAGCGCCAGGCCGTGGTCAATGGGCTGGCCTTGGGCATCGGGAAATGGCAGGTAATGCGCCTGGCGCGGCTTCAGGTCGCGCCCCAGCAACTGCTGCACCAGCGGGGCAATCTGTTGGCCAGAGATGCGCACAATGCCAACCGCGCCCCGGCCTGGGGCGGTGGCAATAGCGGCGATTGGGTCGTGGTGGCGGGCGAGCATGGCGGGCTTTTACTTCTTCGCCTCAGCCACTTTCTTGAAGGGGTGGTTGAACTGCGGCGGCACACCCATGCGCACGTTGATGACCCATTGCTGGGCAATCGACAAGATGTTGTTCGTCAGCCAGTACAGCACCAGCCCAGCGGGGAACATGAAGAACATGAAGCTGAACATGATGGGCATGATCCACATCAGCTTGGCCTGCATGGGGTCGGGCGGCAGGGGGTTGAGCGCAGTTTGCAGCAGCGAGGACAGCCCCATCAGAACCGGCAGGATGAACAGCGGGTCTTTGGCCGATAGGTCAGTCACCCAGCCAATCCAGGGCGCATGGCGAATTTCCACGCTGGACAGCAGCACCCAGTACAGGGCAATAAACACGGGAATCTGAATCATGATGGGCAGGCAGCCGCCCATGGGGTTGACTTTTTCCTCGCGGTAGATGCGCATCATCTCTTGCTGCATCTGCTGAGGGTTGCCTTTGAGGCGCTCGCGCATTTCCTGCACGCGGGGGTTGATGGCCTTCATCTTGGCCATGCTGGCGTAAGCCTTGGCGTTGAGCCAGTAGAAGGCGATTTTCAGCAGCAGCACCAGCCCGACAATCGACCAGCCCCAGTTGCCCAGTACGCTGTGGATTTTGTCCAGCAGCCAGTACAGCGGCTTGGCCAGGATGGTGAACATGCCGTAGTCCTTAACCAGCTCCAGCCCAGGGGTGAGCGATTCCATGCTCTTTTCCAGTTGCGGGCCGGCAAACAGGCGGGCATCCAGGGTTTTGCTGGCACCGGGGGCAATCGCGCCCAGTTGGGTAATCAGGCCAGCGCTGTAGAACTGGTTATCCACCTTGCGGGCGAAGTTCTCGCGCTCAATGCCTTCGCCCAGCAGCCAGGCGCTGGCAAAGTAATGCTGCACCATGGCGACGTAGCCGTTGTCGGCCTGTTTTTCAAAGTCGGCCTTGCCTTTGTCCAGGTCTTTGAATTCCACTTTTTGGTACTTCTTGGCTTCGGTATAGAAGGCCGGGCCGGTGAAGGTGGAATAGAAGGCCGTGCCGCCATCCACAGGCTGGTTGTCGCGCAGCAGTTGCAGATACACCTGGGGGCTGACGCTTTGGCCGCTGCGGTTATGCACCTCGTGCTGCACGTCGATGTCATAAGCGCCGCGCTTAAAGGTCAGGGTTTTGACCAGTTGGATGCCGTCCATCTCGGGCGACTCCAGGCGCAGGGTCAGGCTGTCTTGCCCCTCTGGCAGGTTGCGCTCGCCGGGCTGGGCGTGCAGCAGGGTTTTGTGGGTGGGGTAGTTGCCGCCAATCAGGCCGGTCTGCGCCACATAGCTGTGCTGGGGGTTGTCTTGCAGTAGCACCACGGGTTCAGCGCTATCGCGGTCAGCGCGGTATTGCAGCAGCTCGGTTTGCACCACGTTACCGCCTTGGGTATCCACTTCTACGCGCAGCACATCGGTGGTGATGGTGATTTTTTCACTTGCGGCGGCGGCCGCTTGGGCGGGCACTTCGCCAGGGGGCTGGCCTGCGCTGCCTGCCAAGGCAGTGGGCACAGAGCCATCGGGCGCAGTAGCTGCTGCCTCTGCGCTTTGCTGCTGGGCAGGGCTGGGGAAGAAGGTGGCAGCGTTGCCATTGTGGATTTGCCACTTGTCCCACAGCATGATCAGGGAGAAGGCAAAAACCACCCACAAGATGGTGCGGCGGATATCAGTCATGGAAGAGGTTTACTTCTTAGTGGAACAAGGAGGGGAAGAGGTGGGACTGGTGGGCGACGGTGATTGTGGCGTATCTCGGTTGCGCCTGAGCAAGCCAGTAAACAAGCGCGGCGGCTGGGCGGGCACGGGGTCATGCCCACCAGCGCACCAGGGATGGCAGCGTAGCAGACGATGCACGGTCATATAGCTGCCCGCCGCTGCGCCATGCTGCTCCAGCGCTTGCAGGCTGTAGGCCGAGCAAGTCGGCTCAAACCGGCAGGACGAACCCAGCCAGGGGCTGAGTAGCAGGCGATAGCCCTTGACCAGACCAATTAACAGCTTTTGCATCATGGCGCGGCTCCCGCTTCTTCTGCCTTGCGCACTGCGTAGGCAAACAGATGCTGCAATTCAGCACGAATGGCTAGGCGCAATGGCTCTGAGCTGGCGCTGATGAACTGCTTGCGGCTGAACTCGGAGCGCAAGCGCACTACATAGGCGGTATTGGCGGGCAAGCGGGGGGCAAAATCTGCACCCACGGCGTAAATCTGGCGGCGCAGCAAATGCCGCGTGACAGAGCGCCGCGCCCAGCGCTTAGGCACTAAGGGCCCTAACCAGCGCCAAGATGCCGCTAAATGCTGGTTGCCAGTTTTGTTGCCGGACACGACAAACAGGGCCTGCGTATTTACAGGCCCTGTGGTGTGTTGCGCCTGGTGGGGCGCGGCTGGGTTGGCGGCTGCTGTGCTAGCGTTCAACGCCAAACGGTGCAGCACAAAATGCGGTGTGCGAGAGCAAATGCCCCCAGCCATCACCGCTTGAAATTGTGCGCGTGTTTTAAGCCGCTGCATCACCCCGGCTGCCTGCTCTGAGGCGGGCAGCGCTGGCTGGTGGCTATCGGCCAAGGCCGAGCTTGAGCGCGTCAGCGCTTAAACGGCCAAGCGTTTACGGCCTTTGGCGCGGCGAGCGTTAATCACTGCGCGGCCGCCCTTGGTTTTCATGCGCACCAAAAAGCCATGGGTGCGAGCGCGACGAATTTTGGAAGGTTGGTAAGTGCGTTTCATAGTGCTTATTCCTAGAATGCCCTAAATATACGAGCATATTCAGGGAAACCCGCAATTATCACAGGCTTGGGTAAAATTTGCAATCCCCAAGCGCAAGCCGCAACGCTTTATCGCCTCGGTTGCTGGCCTTTGCCGCTGCTCAAAAGGCATTGAAAGGGCATCGCCAAGCCCCCGGTATGCCCGTAGCAGCTTTTACCGAGCACCAGCACAAAGCATGTGGATAACCTCTGGAAAAGCTACAATCGCAGCCCTTTGCCTACGGCTTTTATTCTTATTTATCCACATTTTTTTGCGCCCCGGCGCAGCAGTTATGCCTTATGACCGAGGAACCCCTAGACAGCACCTGCCAAAGCCTGTGGCTGGCCTGTGTTGAGCAGCTCCACCAAGACCTGCCCGAGGAGCTATTTAGCAACTGGATTAAGCCCTTGAAAGCCACGGTTGCGCCTGATTTCTCCAAAGTCACTATCCATGTGCGCAACCGCTTTACGCTGGACTGGATACGCTCCCAGTACGCTGGGCGGATTGCCGATTTACTCCACTCTTTGTACGGCCAGCCCATTGCGCTAGAGTTTTTTGTACCCCAGCGCACCGGGGTCAAGCGCACCTATCTACCGCCCTCTAGCAGCGTGCTTTCCCCAGGAGTGAGCGCTCTTTCTGGCGATGCTGGCAGCAGTGCGCAGCCCCATGCTTTTGCTAGCCCTTTGCCCGCCTCGGACGCAAGCGCTTTGGATATGCAGATGCAGCAGACGCACAGCAGCGCCGCAGCATTCAGTGCCGAGCCTGTCTTTCACACCCGCCTTAATGCAGGCTGGACTTTTGATACCTTGGTAGAAGGCACGGCCAACCGCTTGGCACGCAACGCCGCCCTGCATGTGGCCAATGACCCTGGGCATTTGTACAACCCCCTTTTCATCTACGGTGGTGTCGGTTTGGGCAAGACCCACTTGGTACACGCCATTGGCAATCAGCTACTGGCGCAGCGCCCGGATGCCAAAGTTCTCTACACCCACGCCGAGCAATTCATCACCGATGTGGTTAAAGCCTTTCGGCAAAACAGTTTTGATGCCTTCAAAGCGCATTACCACACCCTGGATTTGCTCTTGATTGACGATGTGCAGTTTTTTGCCAACAAAGACCGCACCCAGGAAGAGTTTTTCAACGCTTTTGAGGCGCTGCTAGCCAAGCAAAGCCACATCGTGATGACCAGCGACACCTACCCCAAGGGGCTTATCAACGTCCACCAGCGCCTGGTCTCGCGCTTTGATGCCGGCTTAACCGTAGCCATTGAGCCGCCCGAGTTAGAGATGCGCGTGGCCATCTTGCTCAATAAAGCGGTGGTCGAAGGCATCCACATGCCTGAAGAGGTGGCCTTTTTTGTGGCAAAAAACGTGCGCTCCAACGTGCGCGAGCTAGAAGGTGCACTGCGTAAAATCCTCGCCTACTCGCGCTTTAACCAAAAAGACATTTCCATTCAGCTTGCACGTGAAGCACTGCGTGATTTACTCAGCATCCAAAACCGCCAGATTAGTGTGGAGAACATCCAAAAAACCGTGGCCGACTACTACAAAATCAAAGTAGCAGACATGTACAGCAAAAAGCGCCCGGCCAACATTGCCCGCCCACGCCAAATTGCCATGTACTTGGCCAAAGAGCTAACGCGCAAAAGCTATCCTGACATTGGCGAGCTGTTTGGCGGGCGTGACCACACCACCGTCATGCACGCCGTGCGCAAAATTGCTGGCGAGCGCAAGCAACTGGCCGAACTCAACCAGCAACTGCATGTGCTAGAGCAAACGCTCAAAGGCTAAAGCAGCGGCAGTATTTGCTAGAGCACGCAGCCCTCAGCCACTGAACCACTAAACCACCCCCTCACACCCCTATACCGCCGCGCAAGCCCGCCCCCTAACCTTCGTTTTTTTCTTTTAGAGGCAGACATGATTTTTTTCAAAACCACCCAAGACAAAGTGCTGGCCGTGCTGCAATCGGTCAGCGGCATTGTGGAGCGCCGCCACACCATGCCCATTCTGGCCAATGTGCTGATTCGCAAAACCGGCAGCGCCCTGCAACTGACCACCAGCGACTTGGAAATCCAAATCCGCACCACCGCCGACCTGGGTGGCGACGAGGGCGAAATGGCCATCACCGTGGGCGCACGCAAGCTCATCGACATTCTGAAAACCATGCCCGCTGACCAAACCGTCAGCCTAGAGGCCAATCAGGACAAGCTGCTGCTTAAAGGCGGCAAAAGCCGCTTTACCCTGCAATCCCTGCCCGCTGAAGACTTTCCCCTGGTGCAGGAAGCACCCAACTTTGGCCCCGCTTTCAGCGTTCCGCAAAAAACCCTGAAAGACCTGCTCGGCCAGGTTTCCTTTGCCATGGCGGTGCAAGACATACGCTACTACCTCAACGGCATCCTGTTTGTGGCCGAGGGCAACACCCTCAGCCTGGTCGCCACCGACGGCCACCGCCTGGCCTGGGCCAGCGCCGAACTAGACGTACAAATCGAAGAAAAGCAAGAAGTCATCCTGCCGCGCAAAACCGTACTAGAGCTGCAACGCCTGCTGTCTGACGTGGGCGGGGAAGAATCGCCACGCATTGCCATGCAGTTTGCCAACAACCAAGCCAAATTTAGCTTTGCTGGTATGGAGTTCGTTACCAAGCTGGTGGAGGGCAAATTCCCCGACTACAACCGCGTCATCCCCAACAGCCACCACCACCAAATCGTGCTGGGGCGTGCGCCTTTGCTGGCCAGCTTGCAGCGCACAGCTATCATGACCAGTGACAAATTCAAGGGCGTTAGCCTGAGCATCAACCCCACCAGCTTGCGCGTGGCCAGCAACAACGCCGAGCAGGAAGAAGCCACCGACGAGCTGGACATTGCCTACGACGGCCCTGCCATCGACATTGGCTTTAACGTCGGCTACTTGATGGATGTGCTTGCCAACATGGGGCAAGAGATGGTGCAAATCAACCTGCTAGACGGCAACAGCTCTGCGCTCATTACCATCCCGCAGAACGATTGCTTCAAATACGTTGTGATGCCCATGCGCATCTAAGCCAGCCTAGTGCCCAGCACCTAGCACCTAGCGCCCAGCGCACCGCCCCTGTTTATTGACATTTTTCTTACCCGCGCAGGCTGCCCGCTCCAAGCAAAGCACAAGAGCAACACAGCAGCCCGCGCCGCACAAGGCATCTTTATGAGCGAGCAACAGCCAGCACCCACCCCCACCGCAGAGATTCCCGCCGAGGGCTACGGCGAAAGCGCCATCCAAATCCTGGAAGGGCTGGAGGCCGTGCGCAAACGCCCCGGCATGTACATCGGCGACACCAGCGACGGCACGGGTCTGCACCACCTGGTGTTTGAGGTGGTGGATAACTCCATTGACGAGGCGCTGGCCGGGCACTGCGACGACATCCTGGTCACCATCCACGCCGACGGCTCGCTCTCAGTGATTGACAACGGGCGCGGCATTCCCACCGCCGTGAAGATGGACGATAAGCACGAGCCCAAGCGCAGCGCCTCGGAAATCGCCCTGACCGAATTGCACGCGGGCGGCAAATTCAACCAGAACAGCTACAAAGTTTCGGGCGGCCTACACGGCGTGGGCGTATCTTGTGTGAACGCACTGTCTATCTGGCTCAAACTCACGGTGCGGCGCGAGGGCAAGGTGCATGAAATTGATTTTTCACGCGGCTTTGTGCAAAACCGCCTGATTGAAACAGTCAATGGCGCAGAAACCTCCCCCATGCGCATCGTGGGCGAGACGGACAAGCGCGGCACGAAAGTTCACTTCCTGCCCGACACCGAAATCTTTACCGACAACCACGAATTCCGCTACGAAATCCTGGCCAAGCGCCTGCGTGAACTCTCGTTTCTGAACAACGGCGTGCGCATTCGCCTCAAAGACGAGCGCGACGGCAAAGAGGACGACTTCTCCGGCGCAGGCGGTGTTAAAGGCTTTGCCGAATTTATCAACGGCACGAAAAAAGTCGTTCACCCCACCACCTTCTACGCCGAAGGCAGCCGCCCCGCAGAAAGCTATGGCGGCATCCCCGGCACAGAAATCAGCGTAGAAGTGGCCATGCAGTGGAACGACAGCTACGCCGAGCAAGTGCTGTGCTTTACCAACAACATCCCCCAGCGCGACGGCGGAACCCACCTGACCGGCCTACGCGCCGCCATGACGCGGGTGATTGGCAAATACATCAACGACAACGAACTGGCGAAGAAAGCCAAAGTGGATGTGGCAGGCGACGACATGCGCGAAGGTCTGTGCTGCGTACTCTCGGTGAAAGTGCCCGAACCCAAGTTCAGCAGCCAAACCAAGGACAAGCTAGTCAGCAGCGAAGTACGCGCCCCGGTGGAAGACATCGTGGCCAGAACGCTGACCGAGTTCCTAGAAGAAAACCCGGGCGATGCCAAGGTGCTATGCAGCAAAATCATTGATGCCGCCCGCGCCCGCGAAGCCGCCCGCAAAGCCCGCGAAATGACACGCCGCAAAGGCGTGCTGGACGGCATGGGCCTGCCCGGCAAACTGGCCGACTGCCAGGAAAAAGACCCCGCCCTGTGCGAAATCTACATTGTGGAGGGCGACTCCGCTGGCGGCAGTGCCAAACAAGGGCGCGACCGCAAATTCCAGGCCATCCTGCCCCTGCGCGGCAAAATTTTGAACGTGGAAAAAGCCCGCTATGAAAAACTGCTCTCCAGCCAGGAAATCATTACCCTGATTACCGCCCTGGGCACTGGCATCGGCAAAGTCAGCGAAGACAGCGGCAAGAGCAATAGCGACGACTACAACCCCGACAAACTGCGCTACCACCGCATCATCATCATGACCGACGCGGACGTGGACGGCGCACACATCCGCACCCTGCTGCTCACCTTCTTCTACCGCCAGATGCCCGACCTGGTAGAGCGCGGCCACATCTATATCGCCCAGCCGCCACTCTATAAAGTGAAAAACGGCAAGGATGAGCGCTACCTAAAAGACGGCGCAGCGCTGAACCACTACCTACTGCAAATCGCCCTGCGCGATGCCAGCGTGAGCACCGGCGGCAGCGCCCCGCGCAGCATTGAAGGTGAAGAGCTGGAACGCCTGGCCGCCATGCACCTGGCCGCCGAAAGCGTGATTGAGCGCCTGTCCAACTTTATGGATGCTGAAGCCCTACGCGCCATTGCCGACGGCGTACAAATCCGCCTGGATTCTCTGGCCGATGCCCAAGCCTGCGCCCCCATTTTGGAAGCCAAGCTGCGCGAGCTGACCACCACCGGTGTACCTGCCGATGTCACCGCCGAAATTGACCCACAGACGGAAAACCCCATTCTGCGCATCAGCCGCCACCACCACGGCAATATCAAAAGCTCCATCCTCACCCAGGAATTTGTGCGCAGCAGCGACTACGCCGCCCTGGCCGACGAAGCCCAGCACTTCAACGGCCTGCTGCAAGACGGCGCCAAAGTGCAACGCGGCGAAGGCGAACGCGCCCGTGGCGAGAAGGTGGCCGACTTCCGCAACGCCATGCAATGGCTGATTCGTGAAGCCGAACGCACCACCGCCCGCCAACGCTATAAAGGCTTGGGCGAAATGAACCCCGAGCAGCTTTGGGAAACCACCATGGACCCCCAAGTACGCAGCCTGCTGCAAGTGCAAATTGGCGATGCGATTGAGGCCGACCGCGTCTTCACCATGCTGATGGGCGACGAGGTAGAGCCACGCCGCGAGTTCATTGAAAACAATGCGCTGCGGGCGGGCAATATTGATGTGTGATGCTTGAGGCAGGAAGAGGGCTTCATTAAGCCTTCTTCACAAACTCCGACTTGAGCTGCATCGCACCTATGCCGTCAATCTTGCAGTCGATGTTGTGGTCGCCCTCTATCAGGCGGATGCTTTTGACCTTGGTGCCCACCTTCACCACGTTGGAGGAGCCTTTGAGCTTGAGGTCTTTAATCACGGTCACGCTGTCGCCGTCGCTGAGCAGGTTGCCGTGGGCATCTTTCACCACCAAGCCCTCAGGCTCGGCGGCGGCGCTGCTGCCAGCCTGCCATTCATGGCCGCACTCTGGGCAGACGAGGTGGTCACGGTCTTCGTAGGTATAGACAGAACTGCACTGGGGGCAGGGTGGAAAAACATCAGACATGGCAAAACACCTCTTTCAAAAAAACATAAAAAAATGCCCATAGGGGCGCAGCCCATCCTAACCGGCCTGCTGCTGGCTGGTTATTAATTACAACTACGACTGCTTGTTGCTGCCACGACCACCGCCACTGCCACCGGTATTGCTATAACGCCCCACAGGCTGCAAGGGCCAGCTAATCACCAGCCACAGCACACACAGCACCGCCGTACCCACAAACACCCCCATCAAGCCGCTATGGCGCACTAACAAGCCGCCTATAAAACCGCCCGTGAACAAGCCCAAGGATTGCAAGGTGTTGTACGCCCCCAGCGCCGCCCCGCGCAGATTGTCGGGCGACATGCGCGAGACCAGGCTGGGCTGGCTGGCCTCCAGCATATTGAAGCCGACAAAAAACAGCAGCAGCAAACCGCCCAGCAGCCATAGCGAAGGCTGATTGCCCCCCGCCCACGCCACTGCACCCAAGCCGAGCTGCACCAACAGCACCAAGCCAATGGCGGACAGCAAAGCGCCGCGCAGTTGCCCCTTGCGCTCCATGGCAAACAAGCGCCCCAGGGCGGCAAAAGACAGCAGCACCGCAGGCAGATACACCTGCCAATGGGCAGCCTTGTCCAGCCCGCCTTGCAGCAACATGCTGGGCACGGCCACCCACATCGCCATTTGCACGGTGTGCAGCACGAATACGCCTGCATTCAGGCGCAGCAGGTCGGGGTGTTGCAGCAGGTCGGCAAAGCGGCCTTGTGCCTGGGCACTGTGGCGCTGCGGCTCAGGGGGAACCACCCATAGCACGGCGGCAATGCCCGCCAAAGTCAAACCTAGGGTGATGTAAAAGATTCCCGATAGCCCCCACCAGCCCGCCAGCAGCGGGCTTAACACCAGTGCCAACGAAAACATCAGCGCAATGCTGCCGCCAATCATGGCCATGGCCTTGGTGCGCACCGTCTCGCGGGTCAGGTCAGCCAGCAGGGCAGTGACGGCGGCAGATACCGCCCCCGCGCCTTGCAGGGCACGCCCCAGCATCAGCCCCAGCAGGCTATCGGCCAAGGCGGCCACCAAGCTGCCCAAGGCAAACACCAGCAAGCCCGCGACGATGATTTTTTTCCGCCCAAAGCGGTCAGAGGCCAAACCCAGCGGCAGTTGAAACACCGCCTGCGTCAACCCATACAAGCCAAAGGCCAGGCCGACCATGGCCGGGTCATCGCCCCCGGCGTAGTGGCGAGCCTCTAGGGCAAACACCGGCAGCACCAGGAACAGCCCCAACATGCGCAGGGCAAAAATCAGCGCCAAGCTACCGCTGGCGCGTAGCTCAGGCTTGGTCATTTTGTGGGCAGCCTGGGCGCTTGAATGGTCAGATGCAGAGGCAGCAGTAGAAGAAGCAGTCACGCGAAAAACACCCCATAAAAACACAAAAAACGACCTTTGCAGCAGGCCGTTGGCAGCAGCTATTGTGCGGGTAAACCACGGTATCCGTTACGATGCAGCGCCCCCTTGCCCCTTCTCATGCCCTTGCACAAAGCCCCCGCCTTGACTGCCCAGCCCCCTTCCCCCCCAGACCCCCTAGACGATTGCGCCCCCTACCTCGGCCAGCACCTGATACGGGTGCGCGGTGCGCGTACGCACAATTTACGCAATCTGGATGTGGATATTCCGCGCAATCAATTGGTGGTGATAACGGGCTTGTCTGGCTCAGGCAAATCCAGCTTGGCGTTTGACACCTTGTACGCCGAGGGGCAGCGCCGCTATGTAGAAAGCCTTTCGACCTACGCCCGCCAGTTTTTGGGGCAGTTGGACAAGCCAGATGTGGATGTGATTGAGGGGTTGTCCCCCGCCATTGCCATTGAGCAAAAAGCCACCAGCCACAACCCGCGCTCCACCGTGGGCACGGTGAC
>JAHAYB010000294.1 GCA_018384835.1 Comamonas sp. | reverse complement strand
TGCGAACTCCTGGAGAATGTCACGGATTAGTTCGCTATGTCCGCCAGCAGACATCTGAAATAAGGTCCCATCGGGCAACGTGCAAGGAACAAGAGCAAGGTCGCGATCGGCTTTATATTTCTCAGCTAGGGAGCCTACCTTTTCTAGGTAGGCTCCCAATGCAGTAGACCATGCTGGTGTGCCGTATTTTGTAAGAAGTGCCTTGGCCTCGGGAGCGATTTGGTAGCACCACTTAGGGCTATTGGGTGGACGCGATGGATTGTCTGGATTTTGTAGAACCAAGCCTCCATCTACAAACTGGTGCAGTGTCTCTTTGCGAAAACTTTCACGGGAATTCTCAGCGTAAGGCTTCTTGTAGTCGTTACGACAAAAGTCGAGAATCGCGCGAACTCCTAAGCGAGGCTCTTGCAATTTCTGCCACGAGCCACCCTCTTGCAGTTGGAGAAGAGCAAGCAAGCTTAGTGCTGACCGCTCGTTTTGTTGTGCCTTTGGAAACCCCAGTGCCGTGATGATGGCAATTGCCTCGTTGATTTTGCTCACTCAAATTCCCCCCACTAGTTGATCTATTTCTTCTTGCGAGGGTAACGCTATGTCAATCTTCTGTCCCCACGCGGCAAGTGTCTTAATGTCTGGATAACGTAGTGCTCGTAAGTCCCCCGCATTTACCTGAGTGTGCCCACTGAACTTGCGCAGCCATTGGTCAGCAAAAGTAGAACCAAGGTAAATAGCCATGCCCTTTGCCACATCGCGATCCATGCCCTTCTTGGACTGATGGACAATGTTGGTCTTGTTATCGAAACCAACAAGATCTCCTGTTGCAGCGTCAGGCGTGAAAACTGCTGGGACGATCCTCCGCCGCTCTTCCTTGGATGAGAGGCGACGAACAACGACATAGCAGCCAGTTGGCATCAACCATTTACGCGTTTCATCATTCACCTGAATGAAGTTGGGTTTCTTTGCTTCGAACTTAGGGTGAACAACAAAACCGGCTTCGAAGTGATGCGAATGCACCATCGGTGCACGATCCGAACCAGCTTCAGCACAGAGGTGGTCACGCATACGAAAGTCCACTACTGGGCCAGTGCTCACTCCCAATCCCAAGTCTTCGAGCGTATAGCTGTAGCGCTCCATGGCAGCAGTCGTTTCTGCTTTATCTTCCTCTGTCGCGAGATGGAATATTTTCTCCCGATCATTCGCCAGGACGATCTCATCGAATGACGTTGTCTTTGTACGCAAATCGGAAAAAGTTGCATCCTCGCTGCTGCTGACAATCACAGACCCTTGCTTAGCGCCTTTTACGAGATGGAAGATCACATTCTCTTGAAGCACTTCATCACCTTGAAAAGCCTGGGTGCGCGACTCGAAGACGTGGATTTGCACTAGTGCTGATTTAGCTAGTATTAGTTCTCGGAAGGGGCGAAAGTAAGGTCCGTTGCAAAAACTTCGTGGCGTGATTGCCACCAGTTCACCTTGATCAGTCAACGCTGTCAGCGCAAGTGCTACGAACGCGGAATACAAGTTCGCGGTCTCAATGCCGCACTCGCGCAATGCATGCCGATGAGCTGACGCCGAACTAATTTTCTTGTAGGGTGGATTTAGGATGGCATGCGTGGGTGCCACCATCTTCTCTTTGGCGAAGAGGTCGGTAAACGCAAGGATGAAGTCTTCGGAACGAATCAGGCTACTGAATTTTCCGGCGTTTTCTTCCATCAAGTCACCACAAGCTTTTAGTGTGGCAGCCAATGGCTCATGAAGCTTCGGATCCAACTCCCAAGCTTCACAATCGAGAGAGTTTGCCTTTTCGCAAGCGGCCCGCTCAGTAAACGCCGCAGTGAGAGATCCTATGCCTGCACCAGCATCAAGCAATTTGATGTTTTTTCCAGCAAGCGAGTTGAACATGCTTGCCATGAAACGAGCAATAACACTCGGTGTCATGAACTGACCCATCGCAGACTTGTGTTTGTTCGGTGTTGCTAGGGCGATTGCCTTGCGACGTTCATCTATGGATCGTATTTCAATCATATAAGTGCCTTTTGAGGCGCTTTTTTTTACCACCGATTAGTGGGAGTTATCGAGAGTTGAGTCCAAAGGTAGCCCCGTGGGCCTCACCCCACGGGGTGTCCCAAAGGTGGGTGGCGAACCAAAGGATGAAGACGATTGGATGCGAAGCAGAGTGGAATACTTGCTCCGCAGCTCGGATGTTGGAGTCCTTGTCCCCCTCCTTTTTGCCCGGCGAAGGCCGGGCTGGGGGGCAGTTGGCTAGTGTTTTTTGGTCGCAACATCTTCTTGTGCTGGCACAGGTGCTTTGATGGCATCCAGCTCTTTGGTTTTTTCATCCAGCTTGGCTGCGGTGGTCTTGAGTTGATTTTCGAGCTGACCTAATTTTTTATTCGCTTCAGCCAATTCTTGAGTGGCTTTGTCATTGCTTGTCTTGAGCTCTTTGTATGCCGATTCCGCTGCCGTAGCTTTCAGCAAAGCAGTGTCTTTTTCGCCGCGTTCTTTTTTGGCTTCGTCTTTGGCTTCAGCCACTTCTTTTTTGGCTTCATCTTTGACCTTCTGAATGGCGGCCTCAGCATCTGCCTTTGCTGCCGTCATTGCCGTTTTTGCGTCTGCGACTTGTTTCGTTAGGGAAGCATTTTCGATTTCGAGACGTTGTTTGTCGCTTTGTAATTCCAGGATGCTTTGTTCAAGCCCATGCTTGGCATCGTTGAGGGCCTTGAGTTGTCCATCACGGTTTGCCACATCGACTTTTAATGCCTCGATTGTTTTGTTCGCGGCCATCAATTGCGTTTCAAGTGCGGCTGCACGATCCGCTTCCGCTTGTTCGTTTTCCGCGGCATCGGCTAGCTGAGTACGGATTTCTTCAATTTCCGTTTGCGCAAGTTCCTTTATTTGATCGACCGTTACCTCGGCGTCGGCCTTAAGGTCACCATAGGTTTTCGTCAGGACATCTACCAGTGTTTTACTGAGATTGGCAATCGCGCCATTAATACTTCCCTCGATGACGGATGGAAGCGCTTGAAGCTTTGGGCCGTGTGTGACGGTCTGAGAAAGTTCCAGGTATTTGGCCTCAAGTGAATTTGGGTTGCCACCACCCAGCTCCTTCGTCAAAGCATATCCGGTCACTTTTTTCCCCGCATCAATAAGGCGTTTCGATGCATCGAGGATCTGTACATCTGAAAAATTGGATGGGCGTGCCATGGTCGGTCTCCGTTTTGTTAGTGAATAGGAACACTATAC
>JAHAYB010000285.1 GCA_018384835.1 Comamonas sp. | reverse complement strand
TGGGAACCCATGGCAATCGGGATGGCGTTGGTTTGTAGTGCGGTGGGCTGGGAGTCGCCCAAGTCGGCCACGGCGCGTACCAGCGTTTCGTCCAAGCCCAGCGCAACAAAGGGGTGGGGGGTGGCGGCTTGGGGGGCGGCAGTTTCAGGGGTTTCCACTGCGTCTGTGGTTGGAGCAGCTTGTGTTATTTCCACAGTCTCTGTGGCTTGGATGGATTCTTCAGGGGCGGCAGTGGCCAAGGCAGGGGCAGGTTGACCCTGCACAATTTCAGTAGCGTTCATAGCGTTTAGTTTTCAAGATGCGGACAACAACGCGGCCACGCCCCTGCTGCCTGCGTGGGCACAGTGGCAATGCAAATCAATGAGAGGCCGAGTTTTTGACGGGGTTACAAGAAACATCCGCCGTCAAACAAATGTCAGCCCTCAAAAGCCGCCTGCGCTGGGGCAGGGGTGAGGGCAGTGGGTGTAGAAGCTAGCAGCCAGTGTCAAAGACTGGCCAGCCACCCAGGGTGTGTGTGAGGGGAGATGTGACAAACTCGCCGATAAGTCACTCTAGGGAAAATACCTAGCTATCTATCAGGCAAGCCCGCGATTATCGCATAAAGGGATATGTTTGTCACCACAGTGCCTACAGCAGCAGCTACAGCAACTTCTTTGGGTTGAGCAACTGGCGCTGAGTCAGCCACTGCTCCAGCCACTGCCATAACGGCGGTTGCACACCAAAGGCCACGTTAAAACGCAGCCAGCCCGTAGGCTGTGAGTTCACAAAAAACAAGCGCCCCGCCCCCAGCAGTATCTGGCTTTGTACAGCGGCCTCTACCATCACCGTGCTGTCTTCAATTGCTGGGTGGCGCGCCCACAGGTACATGCCCTCACGCGGCTCGCAGTACAGCTCAAAGCCCAGGTTTTGCAATTGTTGGGCAACAAAATCATGCGCTTTGGCCAAGCGCTCATGCAGGTGCTTTAAGTGCTTGCGCCAGCGCCCGTCGGTAACGACGTTCAGCATCAGTTGCTCGGCCACCTCAGAGCTGGTCAGCCCCGAGAGCATTTTGAGCTGCACTAGCTGCTCCACCACCTGCGGGTGCGCCAGCAAAAAGCCCACGCGAAAATTCGGCGAGATGGTTTTGGAATAGTTGCCCAGATAAATCACCCGCTGCAACTGGTCCAGGCTGGCTAGGCTCAGTTGCTGGCTGGTATCCATATCGGCGTAGATGTCGTTTTCCACCACCATAAAGTCATGCTGGCTGGCCCATTGCAGCACCTGGTGCATTTGCGCCAAGCTTACGCTAGAGCCTGTGGGGCTTTGCAGGCGCGGCTGGGTAAAGAATGCCTTGGGGCGGTGCTGTTGCAGCAATTGCTCCAGCGCCGTTAGGTCGTAGCCGGTGCGGGTGCGTGGTACGCCCACCAATTGCGCACCGTGGCTGCGCAGCAAGCTCATCAAATTGGGGTAGCCGGGGTCGTCAATCAACACCGTATCGCCGGGCTGAATCAAGGCACGCGCCACCAAATCCATGCCTTGGCTAGAGCCGTGGGTCAGCAGCACCTGCTGGCTTTGCGCCTGAATGCGCAGCTCCTGCACCAGGTTTTGCGCGATGAACTGGCGCAGCGCGAGCAAGCCCATAGGGTCACCATAGCCGCTTAAAGTCAGCTCCTGCGTGGCCAGCTTGCGCAGCCCTCGGCGAATGCCATCGGCAAACATCCAGTCATCAGGCAGCCAGCCGCAGCCGGGAATGAGCGGCCAGTCGCGGTTTTCAAAAATCTGGCGCAAAAACCAGGCGGTATCAAATACGGGTTTTTCGCGCTCGGGGCTGGCATCGTCTTGCGCCAGTACAGCGCTACGGGTGATGAAGAAGCCAGCATTGGCGCGGCTATGTATCAAGCCCAGTGCCACCAGGCGGTCATAGGCTTCCACCACGGTAAAAACGCTGACCCCATGTTTGGCCGCAAAAGCGCGGATAGAGGGCAGCTTGCTGCCGGGCTTGAGGGTATGCCCCTCAATCAAAGCGCGAATGCCCTCGGTAATTTGCGCCACCAGTGGGGTGGAGCCATCGTGTCGCAATTCAAGCATAAGCTGCTGATTCAACCTTTTGCAAAGCGTAAAAATCCCAAAGAGGGAGAGCCAAAAATCAATGATTATCCCCGCTAGGGTTTACCTGTAACGGTAGGCCATGCAGCACAGGGCAAAACTGACTGGCGGCAACTGTATATGGCAAGCAGCAGGGCAAATTTTTACAGTACCGCCATCTTGCCAACGCAAGAAGCCCAATCCACCAAAACCCGGAAACACGGAGAAGCCCCCATGAACCAGCCACAACCCGCCTTTGCCACCCGCACCAACGATGCCCTGATGGCACGCCGCCATGCCGCCATGCCGCGTGGTGTAGGGCAGTCGCACAACGTCTTTATCGAACGCGCCAAAAATTCTGAAATCTGGGACGTGGAAGGCCGCCGCCATATCGACTTTGCCGGTGGCATTGCCGTGCTTAATACTGGCCACAACCACCCCACCATTACCGCCGCAGTGCAAGCCCAGGTCGAGCGCTTTAGCCACACCTGCTTTCAGGTAGTGGCCTACGAATCCTATGTAGAGCTGGCCGAAAAGCTCAACGCCAAAGCCCCCGGTAACGCCCCCAAGAAAACCATGCTACTAAGCACCGGTGCCGAGGCAGTGGAAAACGCCGTCAAAATCGCCCGCGCCTTCACGGGTCGCCCCGGCATCATTGCCTTTACTGGCGCATTCCATGGCCGCACCAACCTCACCATGGGGCTAACGGGCAAGGTCGCACCCTACAAAACCGGCTTTGGCCCCTTTACTGGCGAGCTATTCCACGCCCGCTTCCCCAACGCCCTACACGGCGTGAGTGTGCAGGACGCGTTGGACTCGGTGCAGCAACTGCTCAAGCACGATATTGACCCCGCCCGCACCGCCGCCTTCATTCTGGAGCCAGTGCAAGGCGAAGGCGGTTTTGTGCCCGCGCCCCAGGAGTTCATTGCTGGCCTAAAAGCCATTGCTGATGAGCACGGCATCCTCATCATTGCCGATGAGGTACAAACCGGCGCAGGCCGCACCGGCACTTGGTACGCCAGCGAGCAATGGCCTGCCGCCCCTGACCTGATTACCACCGCCAAATCCCTGGCGGGCGGCTACCCCTTGGCCGCCGTAACAGGCCGCGCCGACATCATGGATGCACCCATTGTTGGCGGCCTAGGCGGCACTTACGCCGGCAACCCCGTCGCCGTGGCCGCCGCCCTGGCAGTGATACAAGTGTTTGAAGACGAAAAGCTGCTAGACCGCGCCCAGCACATCGGCCAGCGTATGCGCAGCCACCTAGAGGCACTGGCGCAACAGCACAAAGCGATTGTGGAAGTGCGCGGCCCCGGCGCGATGGTGGCCTTTGAAATCTGCAAGGATGGCAACCCCCAGCAGCCCGATGCCGAAGCCACCAAACGCATCTGCGCCGAAGCTGCCAAGCGCGGCCTGATTTTGCTGTCCTGCGGCACCTACGGCAACGCCGTGCGCCTGCTGATGCCGCTGACCATTGAAGACAGTGTGCTGGACGAGGGCTTGGCCATCATCAGCGACAGCGTCGCCGCTGCACTGGCTGCGTAAACTACTTAACGCCAAGCCGCTCCACCGCATTCCCGCCCCGGCGGGAATTGCGGTTTTTGGAGCTTACTTATTACCTATTACCTGCTCGGATTGAATCTATGACCTCCCCTCTAGCCCTCCTGCGCGAGCCTAGCCTGCTGCGCACCGATGCTTACATCAACGGCCAATGGCAAGCTGGCAACAGCCGCTTTGCCGTCGAAGACCCCGCTACCGGCCAGCACCTGGCCGATGTGGCCTGCCTGGATGCCAGCCACACCCAGCAAGCCATTGACGCGGCCAACGCCGCCTGGCCAGCTTGGCGTGCCCTGACCGGCAAGCAGCGCCACGCCATCTTGATGCGCTGGTACCAGTTGCTGATGGAACACCAAGAAGACCTCGCCCGCATCATGACCGCCGAGCAAGGCAAGCCCCTGGCCGAAGCACGCGGTGAAGTGGCCTACGGAGCCAGCTTTGTCGAGTGGTATGCCGAAGAAGCCAAGCGCACCAATGGCCAAACCCTGCCCCAATTTGACAACAACAAGCGCTTGCTGGTGCTGCGCCAGCCCATCGGCGTGTGCGCCGCCATCACGCCCTGGAACTTCCCTCTGGCGATGATTACGCGCAAGGTCGCCCCCGCCTTGGCTGCTGGCTGCCCGGTAGTCATCAAGCCGGCAGAGCTGACCCCCCTATCCGCCCTGGCCGCTGCCGAGCTAGCACACCGCGCAGGCATTCCCGCCGGGGTGCTCAATGTCGTCACCAGCGATGCCCAAAGCAGCATTGCCGTAGGCAAACTGCTGTGCGAGAGCGATACCGTGCGCCACCTGAGCTTTACCGGCAGCACCGAGGTCGGCCGCATCCTGATGCAGCAATGCGCCCCCACGGTGAAGAAGCTGGCGCTAGAGCTGGGCGGCAACGCCCCCTTCATCGTGTTTGACGATGCCGACCTGGAATCCGCCGTGGAAGGAGCCATCGTCAGCAAATACCGCAACGCCGGGCAGACCTGCGTCTGCGCCAACCGCCTGTATGTACAAGACGCGGTGTATGAGCGTTTTGTAGAGCTGTACGCCGAAAAAGTACGCGCCATGAAGGTAGGCAACGGCTTTGAAGACGGCGTAGTGCAAGGCCCCATGATTGAGCCAGCCGCCCTAGACAAAGTGCAGCAGCATGTGGACGATGCCGTCGCCAAAGGCGGACGCGTCGTTGCGGGCGGCCATCGCCTGGAAGGCCAGTTCTACGCCCCCACCATCATTGCCGATGCCACCAGTGACATGCTGGTAGCCAGCCGCGAAACCTTTGGCCCGCTCGCGCCCATCTTCCGCTTCCACACCGAGGAAGAGGCCATTGCCGCCGCCAACGCCACCGAGTTTGGCCTAGCCAGCTACTTCTACAGCCGCGACGTAGGCCGCATCTTCCGCGTGGGCGAAGCGCTGGAATACGGCATGGTGGGCATTAACACCGGCCTGATTTCTACCGAGCATGTACCCTTTGGCGGTGTCAAGCAATCCGGCCTGGGTCGCGAAGGCTCCAGCCACGGCATGGATGAGTACCTAGAGATGAAGTATCTGTGCTTAGGGGATATACAGGGATAATCACCCTTTTTTATAAAAAACGTGTTTGCGCTTTTATCCGCTTTATCCGGCTTTATCGCGAACACGTTTTAAGAGCACTATGCAGCTATCTTTTGGGGCACGTCGTCAATTTTTATCCTCTGTATTAGCCGGTACAGCGCTGGCGGCAGGAGTGGGCTTAAGCGCTTGCTCTAAGCATTCAAGCACCCTAGCCTTAGAGGGTGTGGATATGACAGGCTCACAACTAGGCCAAGGGCTAGCCCTGCCCGACTTTGATGGAAACATACGCCACCTCAGTGACTTTGCCGGTCAAGTGGTAGTGGTGTTTTTTGGATATGTACAGTGCCCCGATGTCTGCCCCACTTCGTTGCAAGAGCTGGCTGAGGCCAAAGCCCTCATGGGTTCACTCGGTGAGCGTCTGCAAGGCATCTTCATCAGCCTAGACCCAGAGCGAGACACCCCACAGGTGCTACGCGCCTACGCCCAAACCTTTGACCCAGAGATGGTTGCACTCACAGGCAGCGCCGAGCAAATTGCTCAAGTGGCACGCAGCTTCAAAGTGTTCTATAAAAAAGTACCCGGCAATAGCCCCGACAACTACAGCCTTGACCACTCGGCAGGCATGTATATGTTTAACCCGGCAGGTCGGCTCCAGGTGTATCTGCGCTACGGGCAAGGTGCTCAGGCAATCGCCAAAGATGCCAGCACCTTGCTGCACGCCGCTGGCCTAGCCCCTAACTAATAGCTGCTGGTGGTCAAAAGGGTTTGGCGGCCTCCGCCATGGCCACCATGCTGCCCCCCGTAGGTGGTGCAGAGCGTGACGCAAGCCCGCCGCTGCTCTGGGGGCTACCAGGCAGGGTAAATACATCCACACTTTCAGACAGTGCTGAGGCTTGGTCATACAAGCTAGAGGCAGCGGCAGCGGACTCCTCAACCAGCGCTGTATTTTGTTGGGTGTTACTCTCAATACTGGTAATTGTGGTGTTAATCAGGTTAATTTCCTCATTTTGAGACTGGGAGGCTTGTAGCACCTCACTCATAATGCCACTAATATGTTGAATGCTTTGCACAATTTCTTGCATGGTTGCGCCTGCATTCTCAACCATTTGCGTCCCTGTATTCACATTAGCGACTGATTCGCTAATCAGGCTGCTGATTTCTTTAGCAGCATCAGCCGAACGTTGTGCCAAACTACGTACCTCACTGGCAACCACTGCAAAGCCACGGCCTTGCTCACCTGCGCGGGCTGCTTCAACAGCGGCATTTAGCGCTAGTAAATTGGTTTGAAAGGCAATACTATCAATGACACCAATAATGCTACCAATTCTTTGTGAAGACTGATTGATATGCCCCATCATCTCCACAACTTCAGACATCACTTTACCACCTCTGTCCACAATAACAGAGGCGTTATTGACCAAAGTATTTGCTTCTTTTGCACTTTCTGTATTAGACATGACATTTCGGGTTAGGCTCTCTACCGAAACCATCGTATTACTTAACGTATTCGCTAGATGCTCTGTGCGATTCGCTAAATCCTGATTACCAGCAGCAATTTCACTAGAAGCATTGCGTACAAAATAACTAGTCTCTTTAATTTTTGTTAAGGTACTAGAAATATCATCTGTAAACTTATTATAGGCATTAGCAATTTCACCCAGCTCATCTTGATTTTGAATCGTAATTTTCCGAGAAAAATCACCAGAACCAGCAGAGTTAATTGCCTTCCTAATACCTTCCAAGCGTTTAAGTATTATATTAATAATCCAGCTTAAT
>JAHAYB010000239.1 GCA_018384835.1 Comamonas sp. | reverse complement strand
AGGCTGTGAGGCTGACAGCGATCTAGGAAATGCTGATCGATTCACTGCCTCACCACCCGCATCAAATAAGGATTCTTTTCAAAAATGCAAATTGCCACCTGTAATTTTAATTAAGGCTTCAGGCGATTTCATCAAGACTCAAATCACTACTTAAGTCCTTGTAATTTAATAATTAATCCCCTCACCTCATATCACAACAGTTCGTTGAGGCGCATAATCTTTGTGTAGTTAGCTGCGTAGCTAGCAAATCCAGCTACACAATTAGGAGGTGCAATGTCGAAAGAGATTGACAAGCTGTCAGACGCACAGTTGCGAGCATGGGTTAAGGCAGGGAGTCCCGTAGCTAAAGCTGACGGGGGTGGTTTGACGTTCACACTATCCGCCGCAGGCACTGCTGCATGGATATTGCGTTATCGCATCAGTGGTAAGCCTCGTGAACTGACGCTAGGTAAGTACCCGGATGTATCACTCAAAATGGCGAGACAACGTGCCAGTGAAGCACGAGCAGAGATTCAAAACGGTGTAGACGTCGCACGCCAGCGCCAGCGCATAAAAGCTGAAACCGCAGCCGCCAAAAGCTTTGCGCAACTAGCAGAGGATTACATGGGAAAAGTGTTTCCCAACCTGGCAACGAATACTCAAAAACAACGCAGGCACCACATCCAAGGCATCATCCTGCCGAAAATTGGACGCATTGCAGCCCGTGATGTGAACACCAGCGACGTGGTGTCCTTAATCGAAGCCGTAGGCAAAAACAGGTCAGGCAATGTAGCTGAACTGGTTTTGACAGCCCTGTCAGAAATCTTCAAACATGGCATGGCCTGTCATGCAGTCATCTCTAACCCATGTGCTGGCGTGTCAGTGACAGCCATCTGCGGCAAGACTGATCCGAGGCGCCAGAGGCTAAAACTGACCGAAGAGGAACTACGCGTACTCCTCCCCGCACTACCTACCATCGGCAGTGAAAACGAAATGGCAGTCAAGTTGTTGTTGTTAACCTGCACTCGCATAGGCGAACTAACCCGTGCCGAATGGGCGCATGTGGATTTCAAACGTGCCGAATGGTTTGTACCCGATGCCAACTCGAAAACTGGTAAAGGTTTCACCATCCCCCTGAGCGCCCCAGCCCTAGCCTGCTTCGAAGCATTGCAACCGCTATCTATGGGATCTAGGTATGTCCTTCCTGCTCGACAAGTACGACGCACACGCAACCACGGTGGAGCAGACGTTCACTGTGAGCAGCGTGCTATCAACTCAATGCTTCACAAGCTCTGCGCCAAGCTAGATGGCAAGGTACGACGATTCACCCCTCATGACCTTAGATCCACGGCTCGCAGTCACCTTTCGGCTCTAGGAGTTAACGTCATCGTGGCCGAGCGCTGCCTAAATCACTCGCTAGGTGGACTTGTCGGTGTATATGACCAGCACGATTACATGACCGAGCGACGCGCAGCCCTAGACACTTGGGCATCGTTTCTAGAGGCTTGTATGCAGGATCTACCCTGGAAGCAAGGCAACGTGATACCTATGCGCACAGCGGCTTAATCACTTCCACCAAGGCCCTTCGAGGCTTTTTCTTTGCAAGACTTCCGCAATACAACCATGAAAACAACTACATACAGTGGCTGCACCACAACAGTTTTACTGCATATAATCGCACCGCCTAAAAAGTGCTGATTTTTTATCCAGTACTTGGCGATTAAAAAAGGTAATACATGAACGTTTCGAAAGCTACCCAAGACAAAGTACTGGCTGTTTTGCAGTCAATTCACTACACCGTTAAGCATAGGGACTCATTACTGGCATTTGAGAGATCGGTTGCTCAACGCGGCGGTATGTGCCAGATTACTAACGGATTCTTTTTGCAAGGCGGCGGCGCTGCGGCACTAGATCACGCGCCCGCAACCGGCCTGGCTGCTGCCGAGGCTGAGGCCGCCGATTGCAGCGGCTGCGAAGGTGTTCCCGAAGTGGCTGCATCAGACGACGATGATGGAGATGGGGATGGAGACCCCGACTCAGACAGACGACGCCCACACTCCAAAACATCACATCCATCTTTACCGCCTGCGCTACTCGCGTTTGAGCCTCTCTCGCACTACGTCAGCTTTGGCCGTAGTCGCATCTATCAGCTAATCGCGGCTGATGAATTTCTCAAGTCAATCAAAATCGGTAAGTCGTCCCGCTGGGTGAAAGCGGAAATCGACGCATGGATTAGCAAGCAGGCTACAAACCAACAGGCTGAGGGCTAAGACTATGCAAGCAATACACCAACATGCCGCAATGGCAGGACGAGCTACGTCCCTCACACACGCTGCGAACTTCGACACCCTGCCCGACAGCGCCTTCATCCGTGAATCGCAACTGGTTCAAAGCCCTAAAAGGCCAGAGATATCAGCCCCACTACCCTTCAGTGCACCGACCCTTTGGCGCAAGGTGAAAGCAGGCACGTTCCCCAAGCCCATCAAACTGTCTAGCCGCATTACGGCGTGGCGAGTGGGTGACGTTCGGGCATGGATCGCAACTCAATGCGCACAACAACAAGCGGAGAGCGTAAATCATGCTTAAACCGCAAGACCTGCTGTCTCTGTCACAAGCTGCTCTTAACTACGCCAACGCTGTGGGCTACACAGCCGGTTGCAAAGAAGCTTTGCGCGATGGGTACCACGCATGGCGCATAGTTACCGGTCACCAAGACACGGTACTTATCAAGGGTGACGCCAATTGGAATGCGATGATGAAAGCGACTGCTGAGACATATCAGCAGTTGCGAAATGCCAAAAGTCGTGAGTGGCGTGCCAAGCAAAAGCTACTTACCTTGGCTAAGCGTTGGGAGGACATGTGATAGTCCGAAAGAAAATCCCATTCGCGCAAGCACTCAGCACCACATCCTCTATGCATCTGGCAGGTGTTGAGCAGCATTTCAATGCGCTACCCAGTAGTCCCCGGCAACATCTCCTGCACCAACAACTTGGGGCGGGCACGTCACCTGCCATGTCTGCACGGAGCAACCCTGCTTCTGGTTCAGATTGTAGGACGACTGTCATGAGTGTCGTTGACCAATTCCGAAACGCAATTGCAGCCGCAGGCTTGCCCCCTCCGGAGGTGATCTACAGCGATGGCGTGTTGCATCGCTACAGCACCAATGGCAGGCGGGGTGACAAATCGGGATGGTTCGTGCTGCACGTTGATGGCGACATCGCTGCTGGTGCATATGGCTGCTGGCGCACAGGCATTCAGCATACCTGGTGCAGCAAGGATGTGAACACATTCACCCCCTCCCAGCGCAGAGCCTACCAGCAGCGTATGCAAGCCATTGCCCAGCAACGCGAAGCCGATAAGGCCCAGCGCCAGCAGGAGGCCGCAGCTACGGCTGCCAAGCGCTGGGAGGCTGCTGTTGCAGTTGCTGCGGAACAGCCTTACCTGGTGCGCTACGGCATCCAAGCGCACGGTATCAAGGCAGAGGGCGAGGCGCTGCTGGTTCCGCTGCGCGATGTGTCCACAACTTTGCACAGCCTGCAGGCCATTGGCCCCGAAGGCGACAAGCGCTTTCAGCCGGGAGGGCGCATCAAAGGTTGCTACTTTGCCATCGGCAAGCCCAAGGGCACGCTGGTGGTGTGTGAGGGTGCAGCAACTGGTGTCTCAATCCATGAGGCCACCGGCCATGCTGTTGCGTGCGCAATGAACGCAGGCAACCTGCTGGAAGTGGCCCAGGCGCTGCACCGCAAATATCCCAAGTTGCGATTGATTTTGGCTGCGGACGATGATGCTCTGACCGACAGCAATCCGGGTGTCAGCAAGGCTCTTGAAGCAGCCAAGGCTGCAGGCGGCTACTTCACAAAACCTGACTTTGGCGCCGATCGCAAAGAGGGAGAAACCGACTTCAACGACTTGCACCAGCGGGCAGGATTAGCTGCTGTGAAGGCATGCATTGAAGCGGCTGCACCCGTGGCGCAAGAGCCTGTATTCCCGCCATTGGAAGATGCGGGCGACAGCGGCGCATGGCCCGAAGCCAGCCCACTGCCCGATGCACTGCCGCCTGTGGCCCCATTCGATGCACAGTTGTTGCCCGAGGCGCTGCGCGGATGGATAGTGGATATTGCCGAGCGCATGCAGTGCCCACCGGATTTTGCGGCCGTGGGAGTTATCACGGCGCTGTCTGCACTGATTGGAGCCCGTGCTGTGGTAGCGCCCAAGCAGCATGACGATTGGCGCGTGGTGCCCAACCTGTGGGGACTGGTCGTGGGTCGCCCAGGTGTCATGAAGTCACCTGCGCTGAGTGAGGTGCTTAAGCCCTTGCACCGACTGGAATCGAGCGAGCGCGAGCAATGGCAGGCCGCACATGAAGCATGGGAA